>JBHLMB010000155.1:0-6539 GCA_048938565.1 Promethearchaeota archaeon
CGAAGTATTCATATGCTTCTGCATGGTTCGATTGTTTTCCGAGGATGGTTTGGAAAATTTCGATAGCATCGTCATACTCTCCTTCAATGATGTATTTTTGAGCTTGATCGAGTTTTTGAAAAGCCTTTTCCTTCTTATTTTCTCGAAACACCAATTCCTTTTCGTGTTCCCTGAGGATTATCTCCTTTTTCTTTAACCTCTCTTTTTCAACACTAGCTTGTCGTGAAACAAAAGCTTGAAATTCTCTTTCTTTTTTTTCTCTTTCAAGTTGTGCCTTTTTTTCGTTAAGATCGGTTAGAGATTTATCTCGCTTTTTATTTTCGATTTCAATTATTGAATTTTCTAAAAGAGAGACTTCTTCGCTCCATCCAATTTGAACAAATATATTTGCAGCGGAGTGATAATTTTCGATGGCCCCATCAAAATCACCTTGTTTGAGTTTATCGTTGGCAATGTCGATCATTTTAAAGGCTTCTTCCTTTCGTTTTTCCTGAATGGCAATTTGGCTTTCTTTTTCTTTAAGTACTATTTGTTTTTCTCGTATCTTTTGCCGTTCGATATCTAATTCTTTTAAGATTCGCTCTTGAAACTCTCGTTCTTCTTTTTTTCGTTCAACTTCTTTTTGGAGATTTCTTTGCCTTGTTAGGCGCTTTTCTCTTTTTCTTTCTTCAAGTTCTCCAATTGAATCGTCTATTAAAGCTGTTTCGTCGTTCCAATGAATTTCACTAAATAGAATTGCTACATTCTGATATGCATAAATGGCTTTATCTAATTCTTCTTGTTTTATGCAAGTTTGGGCGATATCAAGGTATTTAAACGCTTCCTCTTTTTTCTTTTCGAGATATTTCAAGTCTTCTTGTTTGGCCTTTTGGGAGAGTTCCTTTTGTTTTAACCTAGTGCGTTCTTTATCCAATTGCTCGGCAATTTGTTTTTGAAATAATAATTCTTCTCGCTTTTCTTCTTCAAATTTTTGCTTATTCTTAAGCAATTTGAGTTCTTGAGCTTCTTGGAGTTTCTTTACATGTTCCATAGTTGTTTTAATAGTAGATACTTGCGAATCCCATCCCGCACCTAAATCTTTTACCATATCTAAAGCTTGTTGATATATATGAATGGCTAGGTCGAAATTTGCCATATTTTGAAGGGTTTCATCAGCTTTGTTAAGAAGTACAAAGAATTCTTGCTCGCGCTCTACTTGTGTTCTTCGTTGCTTCAAGAAATCTTGCCTTTTCTGTTGGAGAACTTGATTGGATTGAACGAATTGCTCTTTATTTTTCATATAAATCGTTTCTTGTAATTCTTTTAAATTTTCCTGCCTTTTCTTGCTGAGATCGAGAGCTTGTTGCTCGTTATCACGTTTCTGCTTTACATTTTCAATGAAATTTAATACGGGTTGGATGTAAGAATGCCATTCTATAGATTTAAACAATTCCACCGCTTTTTCAAACTGTTTTATCGCTTCTTCGTAATTCCCATTTCTTTCGAACATATTCCCAGTTTCTAATAAGTTAAACGCTCGTGCCTGTATGGCCTGTTCTTTTTTCTTGATCTCCTCGTAATGCCTGATCTTTTTGCCTTTTTCGCTGATTTCCAATATTGGCGACTTTTGTTCCTTATCAATTTGCGACTCTAAAGTAACAGCTTGTTTAGTCGTTATCTGTTCTGCGTTGCTTATTTTTTCTTGAAGTTTTTTTACCACGGATCGCAAGTTATTAGTTTGATCGATCCATCCAATAGAATCTAGGAGGTTAATGGCATTTTCATAAGATTGAATGGCTTGATTAAATTGCTTTCTTTTTTCAAAATCTCGAGCATCGTCTAAGAGATTAAAGGCCTGGTCTTGAATGGCTTGCTCTTTTTTTTTCTTTTCTTCGAATTTACTAACGCTTTCTGTTATCTGAATGCCTCCCTCAGCGACAGGGAAGGCAACTCGAGGTAAATTTGAAGCTTGTTGTTTAAACTCTTGAACCCGTTGATTGTCAACGATCTCTGCTAAAGAAAGCGTCTTTGACTTGATGGATTCAAGTTGCTGTTCGGTCCATCCTATCTTGATAAAAGCCGTTAATGCCGCCATATATTGCTTGATAGCATCTTGGATGAATCCATCGTTTTCTAGCTTTTTGGCCCCATCTATAAGCGCATATGCTTCGCCTTCTACCCTATCCTTATAGTCTTGCGTCTTTTCGAATTGGATCTGCTTTTTCCTATCAATTATAGTTTGTATTTCGGCTATTCTCGAGTAAATTTCTTCGATCCTTTCCGACAAATATCCGCTTTGCTTGAGATTTTCTACGCCTAATTGATAATTCTCGATGGCCGCTTGCCAATCTCTTGACCCTTCGAGCTTTTCGGCTAGCTCAAAGTATTTAAGGGCTTTTTGGGCTACTTCCAAGTTTCTTTCCATTTTCAAGAACCTGTTTTGATAAATTTAAACTTTGTTATTCTTAAAATGACTAGTTAAAACATCAGATTATAGTAAAAATAACGAGGCGACTTAATTAAACTTTTTATTTAGGAGAATACTAATTTTTTATTATAAAAATTAGAAAAAGCAAAAAATTAGAATTATTAGAAATTGGCCAAAACTATATATAAGACGATAAGTGACAAATCGACGGTTACTCCTGAAAGAAATACTTTCTTTAACCTGTCTTTTTTTTTTTAATTTATTCTTTTTTTCGTTTTCAGACATATATATCCCCATTTAGTTAAAACACGAAAATTCCTGATATTGAAATTGAAAATTTTACTTGTTAATGTGTTATAGCCGATTTCTATTAGAATTACATCTCAAACTATTGCACTTTTTACCCAGATGCCTTTATATATATAAGTTCTCCATATTAAACTTGAAAAATCCAATTTTTAAATAATTAAATTGAAAAAAATGAAGACAAAAAATATATTAGGACTAGGATTGCTTTTCTGCGTCTTGACTTTTACATCATTACAATTTAGATTTAACGATAAGACATCTAGCCTCCCTGAGGAATTAATTACTTCTCCAAAAGTTTCTTTTTATGGGGGGAGATATCCCCAATTTTTATAGATGATCTTGAAGAAAATAACTGGTCGTGGGCAGAAACGCAACCGTGGTGTACGGAATCCGATGGAATTTATTACATCGAAAATGTGACAATTAATGCAGAAAACAATGGTTCGTGTTTATTGATTCAGAATTCTCGAGTGAATTTCGTTATTAAGAATTGCACTCTATATAACTCTGGATATGGAACAGCCCCTGATTACGAAGCGGGAATAAAGTTGGTAAACACGACGAATGGAAGGATTCTTGAGAATGATTGTTCCAATAATGGAGCTGCTGGAATATACTTGCATGATAGCTGCGAAAATATTACAATCTCGGGGAATACAGTAAATTACAATTACTACTACGGTATATGCCTGAACAATAAATGTAATAAAAATAACATTTCAGGAAACAATGCTTACGATAATTATTATCATGGCATTTACTTGAATGGTTCTTGTAGCGAAAATACCGTCTCGGGAAATTTCGCTAACGACAATCGTTATTTTGGAATAGCTTTATTGTTTAACAGTAGCAATAATATTATTTCAGGGAATACGGCAAATGGAAACGGTAATTATGGAATATTAATCTCTTCATATTCGGATAATAATTCAATCTCAGAAAACACGGCAAGTTATAACGATTATTATGGAATAAGAGTTAGTTGGTATAGTGATAATACAACAATCACGGAAAATAGACTTTGGGATAACGATCGTTATGATGTATATCTTATTGGATGTACAAAGGCTAGATTAAGAGATAATGAGATGGATCACAATGGTTTAGGGATTTACGGCTCGCCTGAAGGATTAAGGTCTCATGATATTGATACTTCTAATAAACTATATTATTTTCGTCCAATATATTATCTTATAGACGAGACGGGATTAGATTTCAGTGATATAGCATATTCTACTTTTATAGGACAAATCTTCCTTGTTAATTGTAGTTATTCTACGATATCTGGGATCCATATTTCAGACACTTCAAACGCCATTTCTTTATACTATAGTTCACAAAATACCATACGAAATAACTACATAGATTATAACCAAAATGGTGTTTATTTGAGAAATTCTTGGGCTAATAATATAAAGGATAATAACATGTACAACAATGAAAACGGCATTTATTTAGATTATCTCTGCACTGCGAATAACATATCTGAAAATGAAATAACATACAACGAAATTGGAATTCTCTTGGAGGATAATTGTACCGATAATACGATATCAGCGAATATTATAGAAGATAATAGCGATTTCGGAATCCAACTTGATATGTATTGTGATAATAATGACATCGTTGGAAATATATTACGCGATAATATTCGAGGATTGTATTTATGGGGTAGTAGCTACAACACGATTTATCTAAACATCTTTGATAATCAATATAACGCATACAACGACGGGATTTATAATCAGTGGGATAACGGGATCCAGGGTAATTACTGGAACGATTATAGGGGCTACGATTTTAACATGGATGGGATCGGGGATGTTCCTCATGAAGTTCCAGCACCAGGAGGAAGAGAAAGTTTTGATAGATATCCCTTGATAAGTTATGTTCAAAAACCGTCGATTCCATTCGGAGGTCCCTACTTGATCGTCATGGTGATTGCATTTGTCTCGTTCGTTGTAGTGTTCAAACGAAACCGTGCTAATATATATTTCCCGAGAGCGAGTTTAGTAAATCGTCTTGTTCAAGCAAAACGAAAAATAATCCGCTTCTAACATGTAATACGAGCTCGCGCTCCCCAAGGGAATGGTCAACAGGCCCATTCCTGGATCGTGATAATTCGATACAAAAAGTCCCTTGTCAGGCAAGGATTCGTGATTTACCGTAGACTCGTCGAAATAAGACGTTTGATATATGTTAATTCCCGACGGTGTCATTGGTTCTTCGGAATGCACGTTTAATGTGGATCCTGCGAGGTCTCCCGATGCAATGTACGAGTCTTCGGGATCGATCCCTACGAGTGCCGTTGATTTTGTGCTAAACCGTAAAAACAGGCCCAATGGGATGGGATCGAATTGACCGTAATCGTAAGCGTAAAGGTATCCGTCGTAAAAAAAGATGTTTTTGTTCTGACTTGGAAATCGGGTTCCCGCACGAGCGCTGAATTCCTCGTCAAAAGGTACGTATGTGCTCACTCCCAAGTAATTCCAATCGGAATCGTAAGCGTGAACGAAATCGGTTTCTTCTCCAATCATGTAAAAGTATCCATCGTCATAACACATGTAACGCGCCGTGTTGTCTTGAGGGGTGAGATCGATAGTGTCTCCAAGAAAATTCCAATCGAAATCGTATTTCTGGACGGAATTCAAGCTGCTACTTAAAACCCAACGGTAAGTTCCATCACTGCACGCTCGAAGGGCATTGGGCGTTTAAAGAAGGTTTCTCCTAACTTTTGGAGGAATGACGACATTCCACCTTGCGAGAACAAGAATTCTTCCATTGCAAGAATGTCAGTTGAAGTTCCGAGCAAGATGCCGTCCAGAAAACTTCGCAATCGTTCCACGACAAGAATGTTATTCGTGTCTTTTTGATCGATCTTGACAAATGTCCTCAACACGAAATCCAAAATGGTATATTCCAACAGGCACCACATATCAAGCGCTTGACGCCTCTTACGATGATTTAATTGGCGTTAAAGAATGGACTTCAACCACATTTGGAGGCAAGAAAATCGCCTTTGTCGTAGATTTTAACGATGGAAACTCCGACGGGTGGACAGAAACCCAGGGTTCATGGTCAGTTGTTCAGGATAGCGGATCTTATGTCTATTACGAATCCTCAAGCGAGGAAGGCCGGACATCTGCCGGTGATCAGGGCTGGACTGATTATACCGTAACGGCAGATATGAAAGTGACCGCATTCAATGGAACCAACCGGGCGTACCTGTGTGGCCGGCACCGTGATGCGAATAATTATTACTGTGCTTCGCTTTATAATTCTAGCGGCGGGAAACTTGAGATACGAAGAAAGGTATCGGGAAGCAGTTCGACCCTGGTTGAAAAAGAATACGCACTCTCGGAAGGTGTCTGGTATACCGTTTCTTTGGAATTATCAGGGAGTTCACTCGCCATGTATGTAAACGGTTCCCTGGAGCTTACCGCATCGGATTCGAGTCTCAGTTCCGGTGCTATAGGGCTTATTCCCTACAGGTCTTCGGTGATGTACGATAATATCACTGTGACGGGTACCGGGACTGTTGTGACACAGCCGCCGACAACCGCACCAACCGCGGCCCCAGAAGAAACCCCCGGGCCCACGTCACCCCCAGGTTCTGTAAATTACGACCTGGTCGGGTATGCCACATTAAATGGCGGGACCACCGGTGGACAGGGCGGCGCCACGGTGACAGTAAACACTGGGACTGCATTGCAGGACGCAATTAAACAGGGTGGACCGAGGATTATCTATGTCAATGGGACCATTAATCCGGGTAATTCAAGCGGGCTTTCAAAAATCGATATCAAGGATGTTGACAATATTT
>JBHLMB010000156.1:0-6535 GCA_048938565.1 Promethearchaeota archaeon
AAAAACAAGAAGTCATAATGATGTTTATCAAAATATAGTATAATTATCATTCAATACTTAGAAATCAGACTGTCATTGAGATCTCTAGTATAAAAATTTTTTTTCAAGTAATGAATGCTTTAAAACACGCAATAGCCAGAATGATAACATATTTAGATGAAAATTTTATCACCTGAATAGGTCTGATCTATAACCTAAAAAGATTTAAGTCAATAATTGATATCACTATTTAACACGAAAATAAGTTCTAATCTAAAATTGAATAGTATCGAAAGCACAATTGGGAAAGTAATAGTAGGAAAAATATTACCTGATGAAGATATTATTGATGCTATTAAAGAGATGGTAATAGAGCACGATTTTAAATCTGGATTAGTTAATGCAATAGGAGCACTTAAAAAAACGACTATAGGTTATTTTAATATCGAAACTAAGGAATATGAATTTAAAACCATCGAAGAGGATGTAGAATTAGTTTCTTGTATGGGAAATGTTTCGTTCAATCAAGAAGTACCAATAATACACCTTCATGTCGTTTTAGGAAAGAAAGATTACGGTTTATTCGGAGGTCATTTGAGTCAACCCTCAATCGTATCAGTTACGGGTGAAGTTTTTATATACAAGATAAATGACAAACTAATGCGCTCCGAAGATTCTAGATTTGGATTGTCCCTTCTGAATATTTAAACAACATTAAAAGGTCGAAGTGAGAATTGTCTGATTATATATTAAAAATAGTGATTTTAGGGGATGCTGGGGTTGGAAAGACATCCTTAGTAAACCAATTTGTTTCCAACACGTTTAAAGCAGATTATAGGGGAACAATGGGAGTTCAAATCATAAAAAAGCAAGTCATTATGGATGAAAACTTTAGTGTTCGTCTACTATTATGGGATATCGCTGGACAAGATCAATACGAGAAAGCAAGGAGCGGATATTACGAAGGAGCATCAGGAGCTCTTCTAGTATATGATTTAACGAGATTTCGTTCTTTTGATAATATTGAGGAGAAATGGCTGACAGATTTTAAAAATTACGTGAAATCTGACATTCCATACATATTGATTGGAAATAAATGCGATTTAAAAGACGATAGAGTTGTAAATATGGAAGATGCGACTACTTTGGCCAAAAAAATAAACGCTATAGAGTTCATAGAAACTTCAGCTAGATCGGGAATGAATGTCGAAAGTGCGTTTAAAAAACTCGTGCGAAAGATACTTCGTAATCATGGTGTGGTTTTTAAAGAAAATTAAAATGATTATAGATGATTCTAAATTTACTAAATTAACTCGTTGAGAATGAACATGATAGGAGAATACAAGGGAAAAGTTAAAAACAAGGTAATAACGGCGCTTCTGACAGCGTATCATGAAATCTTAGATTACGACGGTTTGAAATCAATTTTGAATGAAGCAAACATGCTTCATCTGAAGAATATTAAAGATATTAACACTGAGGAATCAATGGATTTTTTCTCTTTTAAAAAAATCGTTTCTGCCCAAAATGTTCTCTTATTTGAATCAAATTTATTATTACGCTTAATAGGTGAGAAGTTCTCTTTTTATTTATTCCCTTTCGGCAAGGATTTTGAAGAAATTATTAAAGAAATTAACGAGTTAATAAACACCGATTGGAAAGTAACCATTACAAATAAAACACCAGAAGAAATAAAAATTTCTGTGCAAAAATGTGTTTTTTGTTCTGAAATTGGAGTTTCCTGCGATTTATTCAAGGGATTTCTTATTCATTCCTTGGAAAAAACATTACAATCAGGTATGAAAATAGCGATTGTTGAAGAAAAAGAAAATATTCTAGATCCAAACCATAGCAGTTTCAAATTAATATTAAAAATTCAAAAAAATGGTTGAGAAAATGACCGCTGAAGAAATTAAAGAATTTGTTTTTAAAATCACGGTTTTAGGCAATTCTGCTGTAGGTAAAACAAGTCTTATTAACCAATACATAGAACACTCTTTTAAAGAGGATTACAAGCCAACCCTCGGAGCTAATATCATTCGAAAGGATGTTTTCATTGATGAGATTAATGCTAAATGCAGGCTAATTCTGTGGGATCTTGCAGGACAAGAAAAATATAATGTCATTCGTAGTATGTACTTCCAAGGATGTGTTGGAGCGTTGTTGGTGTATGATGTTACGAGACATAATACTTTTACTGACATTCAAGAACGATGGTTAAAAGATTTTAAAAAATATGTTAAAAAAGAAGGAACTTATGTGTTAATTGGAAATAAAGCTGACCTTGAAGATCATAGAGCTGTTCCAAAAGAGGAAGGACAACGATTAGCCGAATCTATTGAAGCTAGTGATTTTGTAGAAACCTCGGCAAAACTCAATCAAAATGTAGATATTGCTTTTAAACATTTGGTTCATCAAATATTAAGGAACCACGGTGAATCAATATAATCCAATATAGGTTCCAAGAAAAAATATTAATTAGAATGTTCAATGAAAGAATTATCGAAAAAGGTAATTGCCGCTCCAAAATCGAAAATTCGAGAATTATTCAATCTTGCTTCGGGAAGGTCTGATGTTATTAGCCTTGGAATTGGCCAACCAGATTTTAAAACTCCTGCATCTGTAATTCAAGGGAATATAGATGCTTTAAAAAATAATATCACGACATATGCACCAACGAGAGGAGTTCCCAAGCTTTTAAAACTATTAGAATTGAAATTAAAAAATGCTAACAACATTACGGCTTCTTGGGAAGAAAATATTATTGCGTGTAATGGGGGTTCAAACGCCATTACTCTAGCATTTGCTTCTCTATTCAATCCCGGTGATGAGCTTGTTCTTTTTTCACCTAATTTCGTCTCCTATTTTTATTGTGGCTCTTTTTTTGGTATTAAGATCGTTCAAATCGAAAGAAACAACGATCTTAGCCCTGATCTTGACCAGTTAAGAAAGATCATAACGAACAAGACGAAAGCAATACTTATTAATTCACCGAACAATCCAACAGGCTATGTTTTACACACTAAACAAGTGGAAGAAATCGCAGAAATTACCATAGAAAACGATTTATACTTGATTAGCGACGAAGTATACGAAAATTATGTATACGATGGATTAAAACATACAAGTCCAGCTTCCTTAAATGGCATGTCCGAAAGGACCGTGACGCTCAATGCCATGTCAAAGTTATACTCTGCTACTGGATTTCGATTAGGGTATGTCGTCGCTCCGTCCGAAATAGTGAACTTAATGGAAAAATACCTACAATACACCGTAGCAGGTACAAATCACGCAGCTCAGTATGGATTTATTGAGGCGCTAAAAATGGAAAGCTCTTTTTTCAAGCCAATCCTAGAAAACTTTGAGAAGCGTAGGAACTTAATATATGATAGCCTAAAAAGGATGGGATTTGATGTCCAAAAACCCCTCGGCGCTTTTTATATAATGCCTTCAGTAAAACCATTTCAATTGAGTGGTTCTGAGTTTTCAATGAGAATTATGAAAGAAAAAGGTGTTGCAATCGTTCCTGGTGATATATTTGGAGCTTATTCTGATCATAGATTAAGAATTTCTTACGCTACATCCATTGAATTGCTTCAAGAAGCAATAAAAAGGATAGAAAGTTTTATTGAAGGACTTTAACTACCTATAGAGGTCAGGCTTTGAATCCCTAATGTTTCGCGAGCTCATGAGTTCTTTTGACATGGAATCGTAACTTTCTACTATCTCTCTAGGTAGTGTCGATGTTATTTTTTCCAGTGCTTTTTCGAAGTGCTTCTTTTCGATTGTTTCCAAGTCCTTCATCTTTTCTCTGATGGCTTCCATTCCAGCTTCGCGGCAAACATTTTCTAAATCTGCTCCACTATATCCATCGGTTTTTTTAGCGATCTCACTTAAGGAAACATCCTCTGCTAATGGCATGTCCTTTGAATGCACTTGAAGTATTCTTTCCCTGGCTTCTAAGTCAGGAGACGTGACATATAACAATCTATCGAAGCGTCCTGGTCTTAAAAACGCAGGATCTACTATATCTGGACGGTTGGTGCTTGCTATTACTATAACTCCTTTTCTATTTTCGATACCATCTATTTCCACTAGCATTTGGTTTACGATGGACGCGAATGTATGAGCACCTTGATATTCTCCCCTTCCTGCGGTAATGGCGTCTATTTCGTCAAAGTATATAATGGTTGGTGCTGCTTGGCGAGCCTTTCGGAAGATTTCTCTAACTGCTTTTTCACTTTCTCCAACCCATTTTGAGAATATTTCAGGGCCTTTTATGGAAATGAAATTTGACTTGCTTTCCGTTGCTACCGCTTTCGCTAGAAGCGTCTTACCGCATCCTGGCGGACCATAGAGTAAAATACCGTTCAAAGGACGGATTCCCGCTTTTTTAAACAGCTTGGGGTATTTCAATGGCCATTCAACCGCTTCTTTTAATTCATCCTTGATTTCGTCTAATCCACCAATGCTGTCCCAAGGCACATTCGGTAATTCTATCATGACCTCTCGCATTGCGGAGGGTTCAACCATATTTATGGCTTGTATGAAATCTTTATCATATATGATTATTTCTTGAATAATATCGCTGGGAATGGGTTCGTCCAAGTTGATTTTTGGTAAGATTCGCCTTAAAGAAATCATGGCTGCTTCTCGACATACTGCCATTATATCAGCGCCTACAAAACCATATGTGATTTCAGCATAATTCTTGAGATTAACATCAGTATGAAGTGGCATCCCTCGCGTGTGGATCTGGAAGATTTCCTTCCTCCCCTTCATGTTCGGTACTCCAAATTCGATCTCTCGATCAAATCGTCCTGGCCTGCGAAGGGCCTCGTCTATGGAATTAATCCTGTTAGTTGCACCAATACATATGATTTCCCCTCGACCTCTTAAACCATCCATTAAGGACAATAGTTGAGACACAACGCGCCTTTCTACTTCCCCTGATGTATCCACTCTCTTAGGGGCGATCGAATCAATTTCATCTATGAAAATGATTGAGGGTGCGTTTTGCTCAGCATCTCGAAATATATCGCGAAGACGGCCTTCGCTAGCTCCGTAAAACTTGCTCATGATTTCGGGCCCATTAATCGTGATAAAATGGGCATTAGATTCCTGTGAAACAGCCTTGGCCATAAGTGTTTTTCCCGAACCCGATGGTCCGTAAAATAATACGCCCTTTGGAGGATCGATGTTTAACCTGTGAAATAATTCTGGGTGTTTTAAAGGTAATTCTACCATTTCCCGAATTCTCTGAATTTCATCTGTTAAACCTCCCACATCGTCGTATGTAACAACTCCACCCGAAACATTTAGAAGTGCCACTCTCTTGTTTACTTTTATTTTCGTGTTTCGAGTGATTTTCACAACTTTCCCTGCGGGATGACAATTTTCAACAATTAACCTTAATGTTCCGAGTGTCGGTCTTTTTTTTCCACCAGACATGAACCGGCTCATCATAATTTCCATCGGATTATCAGAATCGTCTTTTTGGATGAAAGTACCTAAAACATCCACCACATCCCCAATAACAACGGGTTTATCAATGAGCTTTCCTTTTATGGCATCAGCTTGCCGTTTGAGATCCACATCTGGACGAGTCGGGGTTAAAACAATTTCATTAGCAGGATATACATCTGCCTTTTTGATAGTAACATATTCTCCAATTGTAGCCCCAGCATTTAATCTTTGGAGTCCATCGAGTCTCACGATTCGCTTAGCCCTATCTGGTTGGCTAGCAACGACTATTGCGGTTGTTTTCTTTTTTCCTTTTATTTCAATTATATCCCCTGTAGCTAGCCCTATTTCTTCTAAAACAGCTTGATCCACATAGCATAAAGATCGTCCACTGCGATTTTTATCGAGTTGTTCAATCCTTAATTGGATTTCTGGTTGGTCGCTTGACATTATTAGTTTTTATTAATTCGTTATAATTATCTACTAGTATTCTAGGAATAATAAATAAACCCTCATTTATTTTCTTTTTTGTTACTTTTTATAAACAGTTTAGAAGTAGTTCATCGTTTCTCGAGGTTTAAAGCAGACTCGAGGAAGCTTTTAAAAGTTAATTCTATTTCTGCTACATTTTCATATTCCTTCGCCTGTTCCCTGACAAAAATCTTCCTGAGCTTTATTATTTCAGTTTTAAAAGGTTGATAATCAGGTTTCTTTAGTAAATCTGAGACTATTTTTCTCGTTGTCTTGTCCAAGAGTTCTTTTCTCTCGTTGTTTTGGGAACGATCATTTTGGTTTTTAGTTCGATTGGACTTAGATTCTTCAAGCCTAAAGATTATTTTCTCAACAATCTTTTTTATTTCTTCGTTCATATCGTTAATTTTTGAGAGATCAATAATTTCCAGAGGATCATCCCAACCATATTTCTCAAAAGCATCAAATTTTTCGTTAATCGCTCTTATTAAATCGCTTGGTATTTTCTCGTGTCTTTTTTCATTCCATTCGATACACTTATTAACAGGTGTAGCGATGTGGATTGTAAAGAACGGGAGTCCTAACTTGTCAGCAATAGCTTTTAAATCGTGCCTCATGCTTG
>JBHLMB010000157.1:0-6530 GCA_048938565.1 Promethearchaeota archaeon
ATGAAGAACTAAGTTTTTATGATCAAATCAAATTTATCATTGAAACGAAATTTGGATGTCAAGTAAATACTAAGCTTGAAAAAAATGCTGGAGATGTAAAAAAAGCGATACAGGCTTTCCCTTGTAAACCAAGCATAATCATTCGTTAATTTTTTTTCACGATAAGTGCGACAGAATTTCACTCTCTCTAAACTATTCTGCTAATCTGTTGAAATAACATATATATGTGTGAAATACCATAATTTCTTTGATATCAATGGTAGAAGATTTCAACTTGCTCAACCATATTTTTTTTGTTGGAATTGGAAGATATCAATCGAATGATTCTTTTTTTAATTGGGAATCGTTAATATACCCAAAATCGAGTTTTTTTGAACTTAAATTCACGAGGAACGCTCCCTCAAAGGATACCTTTTATTGCTTGAATAAGGAGAATGTGAAATTGGTTTATTATGTTCACGGGACAACTGATACCGTGTTTACTATAGGTGCGCGTCCAATTGTACAATCACAAACTTTAGAGGCTCTGATCGAATATTTGATTGGAGAATTTTTCGATATGTATGATTGTACCCTATTGAACTCTTGCTACGGAGATACATGCCACATATTTAATGGATTTGCTTCCGTGATCAAGCAAGCTCTTGAAAATTTTAAGAAGCTTGACTTGGTAAAATTTGCTCATGTTAATTGTTCGCTATGTCAAAAGACGCTTGTCGTTATTATTAAAAAAACCATTGTCGAAAATTCCAAGAAAACAACAGTACCAATCGTCTATGTGCATTCTGGACATTCTATTCTTCTTTATTTCGATAGGAATTTTAAAATTAGAGGAAATGAATTTGTAACTCTATCATATTGATATCATCTAAAATCATAGTTAATACCCCATATAAATGCAAAAATATTAATATTGTGAGCTTTACTTTTGTTTAAACCTAACCAGAAAAGGTAACAGCGAGTGACTATTTTCGAGTTAAATATCATAAGCACGACGGGACATCCTTTTTATAATGTAAAAATCAACGAGATTCCAGAAGGAGTAAGAATAAATCTCAGGTTTTTTGATTTTTCCCAAGAAATGGACGAAGAGGAACTAATAGATCCCGAATCTAGAGTTGAACTTACAGCAGGCTTAATATCGGCATTATTCGAATTTTCTCGGGCCATAGATAAGAAGCTGCACTCTATAGAATTCCAATCGAGGATCAATTCTCATTCTTTCAATTTGAGCAATAACGCTTCGGATATCCTGATCACATGCTCTTCTGAAATCTTTCTCAATAAAGAGGCAATAAAACAAAAAATAAAATTCATCTACAAGACCGTGATAGAACCCAAAATACCCCTAATTACTGCCAGCAAGCTATTAACTCCCGAACAAGAATTAATTTGGAGTATTTTAACTGATGACGAGGCAAGAAACTATTTTAAAGATCGTGAGGAAGAATTTACGAAAGTGGCTTATGAATTGTTAGAAAAGAAGAATAAATTGGGCCTAGAAATGATCTGCCTCTACTCGTTTGACTTTTCAATTGTGAAAATATTTGGAAAAATATATTCTTTGGAAGAAATTACAAATATTATGAGACACCTTCAAATAATAGTAAACATACCGCCGTTTGGGTATGAAATAATGCATATAAGGAAAAAAGATAAAGATTTAAGCATTTATTTTGCAAATTCGGGAGTTGGAGTTACCGTGAATAACTCAAATGAACAATTATTTGAGCCGTACTATTATTCTTTTATAGGAAATTCTAATAAGGAGCTCGGTGAAGCTGTAGAAGATATGATAAAACAATTGAATGACATTTTAAAGGAATAATACTTCTTTTTAATTTAGTTCAAGCGTTTTTTTGCTGCTTTTATGATATCGTGAAAGGAATCTGCTTGAAGGGAAGCTCCTCCTACCAAACCCCCATCGATATTTTCCTGCTTGAATAACTCCAATGCGTTTGCAGGTTTTATTGATCCTCCGTATTGAATTCTCATCTGAGATGCCACTTCTGTCGAATAGTTTTTGGCAATAACCTCTCTAATGAAGAAGTGAATTTTTTCGGCCTGTTCTGGAGTTGCCGTTTTGCCAGTGCCTATTGCCCATATAGGTTCGTAAGCAACGATTGTACTCATCATCTCATCGTGAGATAAATCTTTAAAAGTTCTATTAATTTGGTTTTGAACGATCTCCTTGGCATTTCCCGCTTCTCGCTCCTTTAAATGCTCCCCCACGCATACGATGGGTTTTAAATCCATTGATAACGCTTTTCTAAGCTTTTTATTTATGAAATCATCGTTCTCCTTGAAGATATCTCTTCTTTCACTATGACCAAGAATTACATACTCGCAACCAAGGTCTTTCAGGAAAATTGGAGATATCTCTCCAGTATAGGCACCTCTCTCCTCGAAAAACATGTTTTGCGCGCTAATTTTAATATTAGTCCCTTTTACTAGCTCGCAAGCTTTTGGAATGCTTGTAAATGGGGGGGCAACGACAATGTCAACATCCTCGTAGTCATTTCTAACGAGTGGAATTAGCTTTTTTAGCATTTCTTCTGCCTCTGAAGGAGATCCCCTATTCATCTTCCAATTTCCTCCAATGATTGGTTTTCTCAACATTAATCCCTCATAAAACATATGAAATTATTGTTTATTTTAACTACTTTTTGTGATAAAATTTTAAACATTCACGATATTGATAAATATGAATGCATAGAGTAATGAAAAAATTTAATCTTCTTTCTTAGGTAATTTTTCAGGTAATCCCGTGGCTTCTAATAATTTTTTAACTTCCTCTACATCAGGAGTCATTATTTTAGGCAATCCTAATTGCTGTCGTCTTTTTTCAATAGCAGGTTGCATTGGTATGGCCTTGCCATTTTCTATGATTGTAGAAGCTTGAGTTGTGTAGTAAGCGGGAGCTTCTCCCCTTTCAATGCTTATATTTTTTAGGATTGTGAAGATCTCTGTAAGTTCAACTTTTTGTGGACATACTTCGTCACATGTATCGCATACGGTACACCCCCATATGCTGAAGAGGTTTTCTGGGCCAAATATCTTCTCCTTGAGCCCCAAAAGTGAATCCAATATCAGTCGACGGGGATTATATTTTCCTTCAGTAACTTGCGCAACGGGGCAGGCTCCCGAACAAGTAGCGCATTGGTAGCAATAAGCTAGCGTGCTTCCAATATCGTTTCCAAGGATTTGGTTTCTAAACTTAAAATCTATCGTGGCCATTTTTTAATCATCTAGTTACTTTACTATGTAATAATTATATTTTTTTTTTAATTTAAAAATTTTTAAGATATTAAATTTGAAAATTGAAGAGAAGATTTTCCGGGTTTCTCAATACCACATTAATGCAAGTAAGATAAAAAAAGTAAATAAAGAGAAAGACAAAAGTGACGAAATAACAAAGCATTTATTTTTATTTATTATTTATTTTATCAAATATATACCCGTATAAATTAATAAAATCTACTTGAGATGAACAAAATCGTTGCATATTGAAGATTTAAAAAAAGTTGGAATTGACGGACCTACTGAAGGAATCCTTATTATTGATATATACACGACTTGGTGTGGACCTTGTAAGGTTATTGCTCCTATACTTCATAAGTTAAGAGACGAAGGATTAATTAAGCTTATTCAAGTTGATCTTGATCAGAATCGCCCCTTGGGTGAAATATTTGGAATAACTGCTATACCTACGCTTCTTTTTTTCAAAGAAGGACAACTTTTAGAAAAACTTATAGAAGTTGATGGCCAAGTCTTAGTGAAAAGAGGCATAATGATAGGTGCTGCAGGAGAGCGAACCCTTAGAGCCATCATTCAACAAATTTAGCTAAAAAAAAAGAATTTTATTAGAGGACGCACTCTTCAATAAACGCTTGCTAACTCTTTTTTTTATGATGTCCTCATAGAAAATGTAATTCTCAAATATTAATTATTATATACTGAAAAATTGTAAATTTTAATACAAATCGTTGTTTTTCAATTATATCAAAGAGTTATTTGAATAAATAATTCAAGAAAATATTGTATCTACTCTATTGGAAGGAAAACGATGAATAAAGCAAGAAATATGACTCGCGAAGAACTCGTGAATTTTGAGGCAGCGATGAATCAAAGCCGTAATATGATTTACCATTTAATACGCTTTATGAAAGAAAATAAAGTAGTAGATGTCAGGGAAAGATTACGGGGAATGGGAAGAAATATTGCAAAAACATTTTATAATTATTGGAATCAAATTGGTAATGTAAATTTAACCAATCTAAAAGATGTCTTGGCAACTATGTACAAGAAGATACTTAACAGTACGATCGTCATTGAAGTGGACGAGATAGGCAAAAAGGTGAAAATTAAAGACACTAAATGTGCTTTATGTAAATATCACTACGAAGATATTGGAAATTTTGCTGGATGCGAAGTTTTATTGGGATTAACCTCGGAATTCATCAAACTTGTCAATGAAAATTCCAAAGACCAAATAAATTTATATCTTATTCCTATTGAAGTGAGTGAATCGCTTTCGTACGGCGATAAAGCTTGTATTCAAGTCTTTAATTATAAAGAAGGAGGTAAATAAAAATGGTTTCGGCTTTTCAATGGATAATGAAAAAGGTAACAAAAGTTTTCTCGCGTTCGACTAATTCTTTATTTTATACTCTCTTATATAGGGAAATACTCAAGGAAATTCAAGAAATAACTAAAAACGAAGATGATAGTGTCGTGATTTTTAGAGAGTTTGGAAAAAGATCGGCCTATGAGTCTTGCGAACGGCACTCAAGTATCTTTAAATTTATGCCAGGGGATCCCAAAAAGGTCTTGGATTACTTTTCCATTCTATGGGTAATTGTTTTTGGAATGGAGATTGGAGATTTTTCTTATGAAACCATTCCCAAGAAAGGAAAATACAATGATTATATCCTTACAATACTAAAAAATCCCATATGTGCTGGATATGGTAACGATCCCGAAGATACCTTTAATTTCACAAACCTTAGCGCAAAATCCGAAGGATGCTCCTCGGGATTAGCTGGAATGCTTGAAAGCGTAGCAAATTTTATTCTTAAAACTAAAAAAGTTGAATTTAGGATATCGATTACTGAAAGAGAATGCATCGCAAAAGGTCAAGGTGCCTTGAAACTCGATTGTTGTATTTACGACTACTCCGAGTGGAAAAAAATAAAATCATCAAATGTAAAAGAGCGAATCTCATCTGAAGTACGCATAAAAGAACAACCTCAAGTAAAAGAAGATGGATTCGTACAAGAAACAAAACTCGATTTTGTTGAAAAAATACAAGATTCGCTTTCTCTGGACAAAATAGAAGAAATACTTAACGAGCCATTAGAAAGCATCAAAGAAAAGGTGTCGGAGATCATCAGGGATAAATTAAATATGGATCCTGAAAATTTCTTTGATTATTTTCGAAATTATGAAGATGATATGTTAAGAATCATAGGGTTTTTAGTGGTTCATCTTTTAAACGAATATGGCGGTATTATTGAGAAAATTCTTAAAAACGATATATTTTCTAAAGTCGTGGGATATTTATTCAATCATTTCAAGGAAATGACCTTCCTTTTCATACCATTGGATGTTGCAAATGATTATCACCGCTTATTAATTGATTTCTTAGATGGATTGGCTCCTTCCGAGATGGTTGATAACATAAGGAGTTATGAAGGAAAAGATGATATAAACTTTCTCTTCGAAGGAGCAGGTATGGCACTTGAGAATTTAGGCGTTAATTTCGCTGAACTTAAAGGAAATGTATGGGAAGAACTTAAGAAAGAACGAGACGATAGATTGATTACGGCAGATCAATCCTTAATTGATCAATCGCAAGAAAAGTTTCCAAAAGTAATTCAAATCATACAAGAAGTTTTGATGCTAATCAGCGAGATTTTAACTCTTCCAATAAGGATGATCGTATCTGAAGGGCATTATGGTGTAAAAACAGCTGTAAATTCTGTCATATCCGAAGAAGAAGGTGGTTTATTCGAAAGAGTGAAAGATCGATTGGACACCATCTTTGATACAGTCCAAGAACTTAAAATGTAGTTTATTATTTCTATTTTAATTACAATAATTACGCTATTTATTGGATTTTGGCAATTTATTATCGTTCCTGGAAATATTGCTGGTGCGCTAAACACGAAAATGAAGCGAGGAGCAATTTCTGGTTTAATAAGTGTTTCGAGCGTTTGGTTAGGTTATATGATTTATGCTTTTTCCAAAAAGGCAATATTAATAAGTATGGATTATTTTTGCTGCCCTGCTATTTGGAACTCTATGATATAGATGGCTTGTTTTTTCACTCATTGCTATTGTAGGGATTATCTTATGTATATTGGGTGGTGCAATAGGGAGTGGCTTTCATGCGTATTTTCATATTAGAAAACTTGAGCGTCTTGAAAAGGAAAATCTGGCTGAAATAAGTAAGTGATCCTTTATTAATTTTATTCCTAATATCCCATAGTTTTTTGGTTATGTCCAAGTTATCCAATATTCTCTAATAA
>JBHLMB010000158.1:0-6528 GCA_048938565.1 Promethearchaeota archaeon
GTATAAGTATTTCCTGCGTTTTTTAAGACAAAAGCATCTCCAAGATTTAATTGAAAAATCCTATGCACATCTATTCTCGGATCCATGCATGTTAAAATTAAAATCGGAGGTGTTGATTTTTCATTGTCTGTATTAAGATCTTCCATTCCTTTGTAAATTTTCTGTAAAAATCTGATATTTCCATCAATCAGTCGATTTTCAAGGTTGTTCATCATTTTCGCCATGTTTTAAGTTAATTAATTGCATTTACTTCTCATATTTGCTTAATTAAATAAAAAAATAGAGATTTAAAGTTGTAAAGACATCTTACTTGATTTTAGAAACTAGTTCCTTGAGCTTTATAGAATCCCCGTTGTCGAAAAAATTTTTTATCTTATCAGAATATTCTGGTAAAAGTTGCAAGAAAGGTAGAATTGCTTTTGAAAGCGAATTAAAGGCATTATCACCATCTCCTAGTACAAACATTTTTTCAGGTTTTATGTTTTTAAATATTTCTGGAAGAATGTTCGTTAATTGTACTGCTAGAAACCTTTCATCTGCTGCGCTCATAGATTCAACTTGCTTAAGAAATCCTTCGGCTTGAGCAACCATTTGTTGCTTTATGCTTGCCGCTTCTCCTTCTGCTTGAGCAACCTTTGTTTTTAGTATTTTTTGGGCTTCGGCATCAGCCTCAATTACTTTTTTCTGCCGTTCGCCATCCGCTTCAACCTTCTTGCGTTCACGTTCCAGTTCTGCTACAGCAATTTCTTTTTGAACTCTTTGCGTTTCGATTTGTTTTAGCACATGTTGTTCTTCAATACCTACTTCGTTATTGACCTCTAGTTCACGCAATTTCGAATCTCGTTCAGCATTTGCCAATGCGATTCTTGCTTTCCTGGCTTCCTCTGCTTTTTTTGTGGCTTCCATATTCTCTTTTAATTTGTGTTCTAAGATATTTACTTCTCGAATTTCGATAGATTCAATAACGATCCCCCAATCGGCGGTCAATTCATGGAGTTCCTTGCTAATCTCTTTAATGATGTCCCGTCTTTCCCGAATGATTTTCTCAAGCTCCATATTTGCACAAGTTGTTCTTATAATCGCTTCAGCTGCATTTTTTAAGATCTTTTCAACATAATTGTCATTACCAAGAGCCCAAGAAACAGCACTAAATGCTTTTTCAGGATCAATTACTTTCCAGATGAGCATGCCCACAATGCTAATATTTTGATATTCCTTAGATACTACTTGCTCGTGTGCTTCAAGGATGGTCTGGATGCTCGTCGTAGGAATGACAATATATTCGTCAATTAACGGTAATAACCATAAACTTCCACCCAAACCAGCGTGTTTTACCTTACCATTTCTAAGATGAATGACGAACTGGTTTGTTTTAAATTTTCTATACCTCGTCGCCATAAATATCAATATCATAAATACAACGATAATTGTGGTTACAACCGCACCCACTATAATTAGTTGTATATCAGTGTTTTCTTGATACATTCTTTATTATATTACCTCGTTTCTTATTTTATTTTTTGATTTCTTTAATTTTGTATTATCCATTTTTATATTTTCTTATTAAATTTTTATTATTGTCTACCATTAAAAAACCATCCATTACATCGCAAATATAGACTTTTGTTCCTTCAATGAATTGCGATTCTGCTCTTAGCGGCCGGACATGTAATCGTTCGTACTTTAAAGGCGTACTCGATTTAATTTTAATAACACCACCTCTTTTATCCACCATTAGAATAACTTTTGCTTCCATTCCAATAAGATTCAGCGTTGATGAAATTTGATAATATCTTGATTTTGCCACTTTCTTCCAACCTATAGATATTGCCTTGGAAACCAAATATGTTATCGCGGGGGCTATTATTAAACTCAGAAACTTGATTTCCTCATTTAAAACATAAATGAATATCATTCCTGTGATTCCAAAAACTAAAAGACTTGTAGAAAACAATAACATAAAAGGTGCTGGTGTTGTAACATCGAAATGACTGGGTGTACCTGTATATTCTGCATGGTCGACGTGATCAACATGGTCGACGTGATCAACTTGGTCGACGTGATCAACATGGTCGACGTGATCAACATGGTCGACGTGATCAACATGGTCGACGTGATCAACATGATCCTGACTAGAATCATGAGTTGATAACTCTGCTAGAATTATCGATATAATAGACATTATTATACCACCGATGAATAATCCAAGACATACACTAAAAAATATATTGTATATCTCCATAGTTTTCAATTTTCTTTGGTGTTTTTTTTCTTAAAATTTCAATCAATGAATTCAAATCTATTGGTAATTTCATTTATTATTTCATATTTGCTTTGTAAGTGATCTTCTTAATACTTTTTTTTGGGTATTAGATTTGCCGATATATTTCTATATATCTACCCATATAAGCCAGTTGGCTTTGATATAATCTAATAGAGGAGGCTATATAAATGTTTTCATTTCTAGAAAAATAATAAATATGAAAGGGCGAGGCCTTTCAAAACAGCAATATATTTATATATATGATTACTTAAATATTTATGATAATAAAAAAAAAGTTTTTTTCAACTTATATAATAAATACTTAAAAAAAGAATATATATTTGTATACAAATTTATTTTTTTAAAATAATTAAAATTTAACTGATGACGATGTCTAAAAACATTAATGATTCCTCTATAGAAAAAGATTCAAAAGGAAAGAGCATTTATGTAAAAGTTTCTGATGAAACTAGGGATATTATCGATAATCACAAAGATGTAGGAAAACTCACGATATCTCAAATTATTGAGGATGCAATAAAGCTTTATGACGAATATAAATCAATGCAAGCGGATGTCAAGGCGATTATTGCGAATTTAAAGGGAAATCACGGAGGTACGGCAATGAAATTAATAGAAAAGGCCCTCTTAGCTTTTAACAAGATGGAGTCTAATAAACCAGAAACAAAAGATTTGTGGATTCAAGCCAGGGAAGAAATGAATATGATGCTTATTGGAAGAACCACTTTCAGTCAATTAATTGCTGCTGCTGCTGCTCCGGAAGAAAGTTTAGATAAACCTCAAAAAAAGAATGTAGGATTTGACATCATACTATGGTATACGGAAAAACCAATTAAAAACCTAAGTTTATCAGATATTTTAGATGCAATTAAAGTAATATGGGTAATGGCAAATTGGTTTTATAAGATAGATGTTATTGAGGAGTCCAAGGATCAATATCACATGATCTTTAAACACCACCAGAATCGTCGATATAGCGAATATTGGGGAAAATATTTTGAAGAATTGCTAACTTCCGACGAGCTTTCCTTTAAAGTTCTTATTGAAACACAAGTATTTGAAGAAACTATTTCCCTTATCATAAAAATAGCCTTCAAAAAATAATTTTTCTATATTTTAAAGGAAAAAAAAATATTTTTTAAGAAGAATTTCGAAATACCTAAATTTGTTCATCCTAAATTCAAATATTCAATATTTTTATCAATTTCACAACCCAAAAAGAAACCTTAAAATTTATTTTTCTTTGATAATTAAAAAACACATCATTATTTATCTTAGGTTTATTAAAAATAATAATAATTAGGTGATTAAAATAACCGAAAAAAAGTTCGAACATTTAAAAATTGAACATGTAGAAGATGGTAATTATACGGTCATAAATATGAACCGACCAGAGAGATTAAATGCCCTCCAGACCGATACGCTTAGGCAAATCGCAGAAGCCTTAGAGCCTCTTGCCGTGGATCCTAAAACTAGATGTGTAGTTTTACGAGGTACAAAAGATTTTACGAAGAAACCTGCGTTTTCCGCTGGTGCCGATTTAAGCGCATTTGGAAACGAAGATTTGGATCAGAGTAAACTCAGACACCAAGCTGAAGCAATGTATAGGCGCCATAAATACTACGACTTAATCGAGGAATTTCCAAAACCGATTATCGCTGCTGTCGATGGTTTCGCTTTAGGTGGAGGATTCGAGCTCGTACTCGTATGTGATATCGTCATTGCTTCCAAGCGTTCTGCATTTGGTTTTCCAGAAATCCATCGGGGCATTTTTGCCGCCAACGGTGGAACTCAAAGATTGATTAGGCACCTTGGCAAGTTTAAAACCAAGCAATTAATGTTTTTTGGAGAACATATAACTGCCCAGCAAATGCACGACTGGGGGGTTGTTTCATACTTGGCTGACGACGATAAATTTGAAGAACTTGTTCACGAAAAAGCTTCTTGGTTAGGAAATGCCGCAACAAATAGTCTTTATATTATAAAGAAATGCATTGACTATGGCAGTCAAGTTCCGTTAAATGTTGGTCTTCAATTTGAATTGTTTGGATACGCTTTTAATTCTCGCTCCGAAGACGTTATGGAAGGGGTAAAAGCATTTTTAGAAAAGAGAAAACCTGTATTTCAAGGTAAATAATCTCTATTCTTTTTATCTTATTTTTTTTCTTTTTTATTCATTGAATGTCAATGATTTAGTTGAGAGCTTTTTATAAAAATAATTTTGTTAAAAATTAACCAGTTCATCAGAAAATTCTTAGACCCCTATTCTTAAAAATTGATAGATAATATTGTTTCTACAACTATTATTAATTCAGAAGATCAATAATGAATGAACGCGAATCGAAATATAAGGTGTTATTATTCGAGTTGAGTGAATTTAACATCAATGTTTATCTTGAAAACGGAAAACACGGTTTTTTTTGGCACAATGATAATAATATTATTTCCCTTATGTATCAAGAACGACTAACAAGAGAAATCGAAGAATTCTCAGAGATCGAATTCTTTCTATCAAAAGGGGGATCTAGTTATAAAGATTATGAGGGATATCAAAAAGTTGAGGACTTTATGATCAACGATTTGATTGCTCAATTAGCAGGTAATAATAATGAATTTGATGTAGAACGAATAAAAGTCAAAAAATACGAAGAAATTCCGCCAATACTAAATCAATTTTTATTCAATACTCAAGAATATGTCAATGCGTGATAGCAACAATATCAAGGATAAGTTTCTGTAATTAATTAAGATAAATCTCTTTTCTTTTTTATCATCAGTAATAGTTTTAATAAGCATATTTTTTCAGTTATTATCTTAGAGCGAACATAAAAATTACATTGGATCTTTCTTGAAATACTGGACGAAAATTTGGAAAAATGTTACTTGTTATTATTATTTTGTTCTAAAAGTGGTAAACAAGGAGTCAAATTTAATCTCAACGATATTAACACCACAGTAGAAAAAATCTACCGGTTGATTGAATTTAAGATAAAAGAAAAGTCGAAGAAAAAAGAGTAAAAAAAAAATTTTTATTATCTATTTAATTCCTAACATATCGAGTCTTTTGGATTGAA
This sequence comes from Promethearchaeota archaeon, assembly GCA_048938565.1. Lineage (GTDB taxonomy): Archaea > Asgardarchaeota > Lokiarchaeia > Sigyniarchaeales > SOKP01 > FT1-020. Next base: position 5,359 of record JBHLMB010000158.1, read on the forward strand.
TCCATACGTCTTCTAACATAGTTGCAAATAGCTTGACATGCTCCTCTAATATAGATCCCATTCCTGCAATCTGTACTCCAAATTCGCTTTTAGACACCACGCAGACAACCACTTCTTCGAAGTCCTTGTTTATTGACCAAATATTTTGTCTTGGATAAAATCTCAGGGTAAAATTAGAGTTTTCTCTGATTTGATTGATGATTTGTTGGTGAGTAAGGTCATTGATATCGAAGCTAGTGCTAATTCTCACATTAACATGTTTTTTAACTTGAGAAAGGGCAACTAAATCTACTTGTTCTATTGAAGGACAAATGAGTTGTATGCGCATCTTCACTCGAGAGAGTGAGTCGTTAATTTGTGCCATCATTCCTTCCGTGCTTCTTACGAACCACACATCCTTAAAACTAAGTAGAGAGGTTAGTTTGGATTTTTCCCAGAATTCTCTCATAGTCGCTTCTGACATCTCTAATTGGTTTATGATGTTCACGATAATATCATCCTGTATAGTTTCAAATACTTCTTTCTGGAATAAGTTTTTCAAATCTTCTATGCCTTGAACGACATCTGCGTGAACTGAAGAGATTCTAGATTCCAAGTCATTTAAAGCCGATTTTAGTCCGGATTCGATGGAAACAAATGTAGAGTCCAAGTCTGAGCCAACATCTAAAGCACTATCCGAGATGCTAGAAAGCTGGCTTATAACCTGATCGAGCATTCCCTGGGTCGTATTCACGAATCTATCGCGAAAGTATGCTGACATTTCCGAAAATTCCTTTGTAATAATTGCGTCTACAGTCCTTTCTGCCATTGTTCTCATGGCAGGCACTCTAAATTGAGTTTCGAATTTTTCAGAAATTTGGTTTTTTATGTTCTCCAAACGCCCTTCCATTTTTTGTAGTTCTTGAAGGATCTCAGATGGAACGATGTCTTTCAGGTTGGAAATAAATTTCTTAATCTCACGGAATTGCTTGACTTGTTCGATCTCGGTGCCAAAGGAATCAAAATGAGTTTTCAATTGACGTGGTAATTCGTCCTTAACTTTTTGAATGTAATTGCGATATTCGTTAAATTTTTCCAGCTTTTCAGATTGATGTTCGACAGCCTTGAACTTGAATTGGATGTTTTTAGGTGTTACATGTTGGAGGTTAATGATCGTATCCTTGAACTGTC
>JBHLMB010000159.1:0-6521 GCA_048938565.1 Promethearchaeota archaeon
TATTGACATTACCGAGAAAAATACTCCAAGTATAAACGCAACAACAGGGATTAGAATGTTTAAAATGAGTAAAAAAATTCCTGAATCTGTGATAAAATACCCATTCAATCGTCCTACTAAAAAAGGATCAATAAGAAGCAAGCTTATAAGAACAACCTCTGTCGCTCCAATAATTATACTCGTTAAAACAATTACAACTTTTTCTTTTTTCTGATAGAAGATATGAACAAACGAATATATCCAAAATAAAATTGAAAGGACGAAAAATACATTATTTAAGAACAAGTATTCAAATTCCTTAAATGCATATTCAAAGGTCATTATTGAAAGGAATGTAAATGCAGAACCCCACCATCCAGAGCTAAGTAAAACCCATGTGAGTCCAAGCGAAAGTTGTTCTTTTCTTTTTGTTTTGAAGTACTTTTTCAAAAATAACAATCCAATAAACAATGAAGTTAACACGAAAATTAACGCAAAAACACCAGAAAAAATTTCTAATGGTTCTAGTTCATCGAAAGTAGTCATATTTAATACCTACTAAATCTTGTTTAATATCATTATTTCCATTATTTAATATATTTATAAAAATCATTTGCTTATAAACACTTTGAAAGGACCGAACTTAAAAATCGTTTCTAAAGACTTCATCGTAGGAAATCACCGTCCAAGGATATGGTTTAAACAAGAACTTACATACCGCTTGGTGTTTTTTTTGGTTAACAATATCTTTGATAAAATACTCATTATTTTTGAAAATCCTTATTCCTTCGATGCAACCATTTGCTAAAAATTTTAAATATTTTGATAACTGATCGTTTCTATCTCCTAGGAGTTTAAGGATAAGATTGTAGTATTTATGAATTAAGTCAATCAATGAACCGTAAATGTCTCGATTAATTAAAGCATTGATTAATTCTGAATAAGTTGTATAATTTGAATTGGTATCTTTTACTCTCAGCTCCAAGAGTAATAAATTTACATTATTGTTTAGATAATCTTGACATACATCAGTCATATCGTCTAATATAGTATCTAATACCACATAGAGTTCAAGAAAATGTTTTATCAATAGTTTGGTGTGGTTATTTATAAAAGGAGATAAAAAACCAAAATACAAAAAGAAATCTGAATTTCTGCATTGTAAAAACTGGAATAATTCTTCATCTTCCATAATCCTTGGTGATTCTTTAAGACTTATCTCTTTTTTTACACATTCCCTAATACTGGATAATGCTTCAATCACGGATTTATTAGCATTAAAAGGTAATTCTATAAGATATTTTTGAATTTTCCAAGGAATAAAGGCTAGAGTTGCCAGATTATTTATGTAAAGTTCATAATTATCTTTAGATGAAGTATAGAAAAAACTATCAATTAATGCATCTCCTGTGGTAATGAAATCCGAAATATAGTTAATACTTTTAAAAAGAGCCTTCTTATGCTTTAAAAGATCAGATTGGAATTTTATATCGTCAGATGAAAGGTGATCTATAAGATCAGCAACTAGTATAGTAAACCTTGAATTGTTATTATGTACAACAGATCCAAGTTTTTCATTAACCAAATCAATTAAATTATATTTGTCGGAGAAAATCTTTATTTTCGTTTGAGTATCTATCAACAAAATCTTCAAGTACGGTTGAACTAAAGTTATTTTATAGTAGACTGAGATTATATATAAAGATTTATTTTTTTCCTCTGACAAACAACCTATATCTTTGAAAAGATGCTATGATTATATTTTTTAGTTAAGTTTCTTTATATTTTGCATTTAATAAAGAGAGTGTTATAAAATGTCCGAATTAAGCAGATCATATGACATTATTGTAGTTGGTGCGGGTCCAAGTGGAGCAATGGCTGCTCTAAATGCAGCTAAAAATGGATTTTCCACATATGTTATTGAAAAAGAGCGATTATATGGAGAAGGGCGATATAAAGCATGTGGGGGGGCCATACCGTGGCAAATTGTAGACGAGATGGAATATCCTGAAGAAAAAATCGCCCGAAGTTTTGAAACAATAGAACTTCATCACATTGATGGAGAACAGTATACAATAAAAGAAAAGGGAGCTATAGTTTGGCGCAATATTTTTGATAAGTATCTCATTGATATTGCTATCGCCAGCGGAGCAAAATTGAAGGAGGGAGAGCAATTAATCCAAATTACCAAAGATGTTCACCATAATTATGTGATTAAAACAAATAATTCAACCTATAAAGCAAAATATGTTATAGCTGCAGATGGAGTAACTTCTACTACTCTTAAACAACTAATGTGGCCTTCTTTTGACAGTTCGGATGTGTATATTACAACAACGCATGAAATGAAATCATCTAAAAATTTTATAAACAACCAATTGGGAGTTGACCAAATTCACTGTTTTTTTGGAAGGGATTTTTCACCAAGAGGATATTCGTGGCTTTTTCCAAAGGAAGACGTGATTACGGTTGGTTGGGGTAATCAAATAGATTTTGTAAAGAATTCAAGAAAAGAATTCAAAACTTTTCTTTCTCTCCCTCGTGTAAAAAAAATATTAACAAATACTTCGAGAATAATGAATAAATCCAATTTACTCCCCATGGGTTTACGACCCAAGCTATGTGAAGATAATGTTCTCGCCGTTGGTGATGCTGGAGGATTTGTTGAACCGTTCTTCGGTGAAGGAATTGGGTATGCAATGCTTTCGGGAGATATTGCTATATCAGCTATAAGATTAGGCGAAGATAAAAACTCTCAATCAAAAATAAGCGCGTATTACGAAGAATTATTAGATAAGGAATTTTTAACTGCGTTTAAGCAATCTAAGGAATTAAGGGATAAGATATACCACTCAGACGAAAACTTGAAAGAATTCCTCTCATTATTAGAAAAATATTCGACTGTCGAAATTATTGAAAAAAAACTCTATTAGTTCACTAGATTATTTTTTCATTATTTATGAATATATTCAAGCAAATTATTACAGATAATAAACAGATTATCTGAAAGGGAAAGAGAAGAGAATGTGATTATTTTTCATTGACGGTAGTATATTCGTAATATCCATATCCATTAAACTTGCATAAAGGAATGCAAAGTGTAATTCCAAAAATTTTTAGGTTTCTATAGAGTCTAACGGCGAATTTTGTTGGTTTGTTCCAGACCACAGAGAATTTATTCTCCAATTCTGGTTGTTCAGAGAGCACGAGTTCAGGAAAAACACCTAGCGACCTTGCTTCGATTTTTAAAATATATTTTAACCCAGAAAACCTGATGCGTGATTTAACAGGATACTTGGCCGTAAGTTCCTTTCCTTGTTTAGTTGTATACTCCTCATGTTTAATTTCTATTGTATTAATTATATCGACTATTTTACTATCTTTAGCTATAACTCCGCCTACTCCTTGTGAAATATTGCGGATTGCATCAGTACTCTCAGATATCATCGCGGAATAACGCCTTCCGTATAATTGCATCAAATCAAAACTCCAATTATCAGCCCAACAAAAATTACCCCAATTGTGATCTACATACCCCATCGTTGAAGACAACTCGAGTGTTTTATTACCAATAGTAATGGTCCCTGTAATCGATGCTTTTAAGCTTCCACTTAACCAGTACATTTCAATTTTAAAAAGAGTTAAAGGTACATCCCAGATATAGGTTTCTGTAGGTTCTTCTAAGGGTAACAACGATAACACCATCGTCGAAGTTAGCTGTTCTGGCAATGAAGTCGTAAACAATTTTCCATCCATTCCATAATTTCTATATATAAATTTCTTTTTTTTATTACTCCTGTATGATTCTTTCAACGCGAAAGGTATCTTTCACGAATTTTATGATTTGTTCATTAAAACTTTTAACATTTACTTATCTTTTAAAACCAACAAATTGGATTCCTCGTCTCGCAAGCAGCAGTGCAAAGGCGTAGTAAGGGCTCGATGATATATTCGAAGTCCGAGGGGATGCGATCTCTTTCCTCTATGTGAAGTTTAAGTGGAAAGCGAGATCGGAACTGCCCTTTATCATTTCGTAACTTTCCATCAGGCCATGGAATTTGCTCTCCAGGGATAAAAGCATTACCTTCCCAGGTTCTACCGGATGGCATGTCAACGAATCTCACTCCCTTTCTGCTTCCCTTCTTTTCCTTTTCCATTTCTTGATTGAAAATTTTTTGTTCGAATTTACTGCTGCGAAAAACTACTTTATTTGACTGCTTGTCGAATACGAAAAAACCTGCCGGATCCAGGCCGAACTGTATTGTATTACCTCCCCCAAGCATAAAGATCCCATCGTGGCTCTTAACATGCTCGTGCAAAAGACCTCCTGTCTCAGTATCGATAAGCCATATTGACTTGCCAAGAGAGGGTAAATTCTTGAAAAATTCAAGTTCACTCTGCATTTTAGCGGCTAAATCAGCACTAGTATGGCCTCCATTAACATCGGGGATCTCACTCAATAACACTGGAAAATGCTCTGATCCATTTTCTCTCATCGCTTCCTGAAACAATCTCACGCCGCTCCAATTCGAAACTCGCTCCTTAACTATTTCCATCCTCTCATGTAGACAGGCGTCTTTAATCCACTCTCTGAATTCCTCATATTCGCTCTCGTGTTCTTCCCATGGAAGATCAAGCGTCCAGCTCCCCTCCTCGTTCAATAGTACATGTTGAGGGAAGGGACAAGATTTCGTTTTTCCCTCTTTAAAACAATTACAAGCCACTAAAGCATCAAGTCCTATATCTCATTACCTCGTTTTTTCATATTAGAAAGATTTACACTCATATTTTCAAGTGAAAATATATTGCATTCGTATATCCAGAAATTTATTTTAATGTTAAAAGAAATAATTAAGATGGCTATAAGTAATGTTCCCTTGATTTTAGAGGATATAACATTCACTTCGCTGCTTAAAATTTTCTTTTATGCCAACATATATCCATTAATTTTCATTTATTCCAAATTTTCATCGTAAATTCTCGTGTAATCCGCAAATTCCGTGCCTTTCAAATCTTCTTCAATGATCTTTTTAGCCAATTCAAAATTTACCACAAAACAACACACTTCCATCGTTCCGCTTCCAATGCTTCCTCCATCGCAATGCCCGAGACCCGTCCATCCAAGCGTTTCGTCCATCCTATCTTGTAGTTCGTATCGCTTGTCCAAATCGTTCGAGTCGCCAAATCCATCAACCTCGTACTCGATTAATAGAGTGTAGTGGTCTTCAATGTCGATTTCTTCGTATCCTTCTGAAATTTTTTGTTCGATTAATTTCTCGACTGCTTTAGAATCCTTGATTTCTTCTGTCATACCGGTTTCTCCAAGGTTTCCCCAGTGGATCGTGTGAACGCCTTCGTTTTCCCAGGTTTCCCAATACAAACAATCTTTATTTTGTTTTTTGTATAGCTTTAACATTTCAGAATATCCTTTAAGATCGCCATTAATTAAATAAGAAAAATAATTTAAAATAAAAAGTTTGTTGTAATGTTTAAAGATCGATTCTATTGCATTCGCTTTTTCACGACGACGAGCGTAAGGCTAATTGATAGAACCGAAATTACTCCTACTATGGAGACGAATATCGCCAAATCAAGCACAGAAATGCCCAAAGATCCTGACGATGAACGCCACCAAAGGGGCTCTCCCTCGGAGTTTATCCTCTGGGCATAAATAGCGTAATTTTCATTTCTTCCATCACTCCACGATATGACAGCGCCATCTTCCCCGTCGCTAACCATGCGTGGATTGGTTTGCCATCCTCTATTGGAGCATACTTCCGTTCCGTTGGGTCTCCACTGTATGTGTCCCGAGGAATTAACCTTCTGGGCGAAAATGTTAGGATTATAAGAAAAGTCGCTATTTCTATCGTCTCTCCAAGTAATCACGGCTCCACCAGAATTATCGCTTGCAATTTGGGTATTTGTTGCATATAAAAAACCCGAGCAAATAAGAACGCCCTCAATCGACCAATTCGCTTGTCCCTCCGATGTTATTCTTTGGGCGTACACCTGTTGGTAGTAGGGTGAGCTAGGGCCTGTATACCTACTTTCGTCCCATGCAATTATGGCCCCTCCCGCTCCGTCGCTAACTAAAGGAGACGCGTACTCTCGGCTCGATAAAGCGGTACAAATCGGAACGCCTTCGGGAGCCCATTGAGCGTGTCCCGTTGAGTTGAATTTTTGTGCAAACGAGTCCCCTCCTGCTTCATTTCGGTAATCGCACCAACTGACAATGACGCTCCCAGTTCCGGTTCCGTCGTTAATGATGCGCGGGTGGCAACCTCTCACACTCATAACCGAGCAAATTGCCGTGCCGTTTGAGGTCCAAAGCGCGTGTCCGGTTATATTCACCCTCTGGATGTAAACTCCCCTTTCCGGGTATCTCATATCTTCCCAAGCGATAACCGCACCTCCAGAATCATCGCTTGCCATGTCCAATTCATATTGCGTGCCCGAAGCCGTGCAAACTGGAACGCCATCTTCGGTCCAATTGATCATTCCGTCCTTGTTGATTCGCTGGGCGTAAACGTCACGACCTGTTG
>JBHLMB010000160.1:0-6502 GCA_048938565.1 Promethearchaeota archaeon
CTTCGCCATATATCTCGATTAATTTCTCCTTAAAATAGTAAGAAATAGCTACATCTGATACACCAAGTTCATTTGCTATTTGACTCATAGTTGCGGGGCAATCGCCTCGTTTATATTTCTCTACTTCCCTTCTCATTCTTTCATGGATAACGGACACCTGTCCATTAGTCAATCCATAAGACCACATCTCAGAGTATAAATTGCCAGCAATATCTTTGGCTCGGTTCTGAATAGCACTATATGATATATCGAGATCGTTAGCAATTTGATTTAACGAAGGTGGAGAATATGTACCAGAACTTTTTACAAATTTATTAACTTCTTGTTCAATTTTTTCTTCTATATCAACAACTTTCTTTGCAGAAAAATCGGTTGTATACCATATTTCTGAATACAATATTCCTGCCTTATCTTTAGCGTGTTTCATAACAACATTGATAGAGACGCCAAGTTCGAATGCAATTTGACTTAGGGATGAAGGGGAACCACCTTGTTCGTATTTTTCGATTTCTTTTTGAATTCTTTTCTTAACTGCCGAAGTTTTTTTCCCAGTCAATCCATAAGACCACATCTCAGAGTAAAGATTGCCAGCAATGGCTTTGGCTCGTGAATAAATCGCCCATTCTGATATTCCAAGTTCTTTAGCTATTTGTTTTATCGGAGGAGGCACGATAGAATCACCTAGCTTATACTTTTTAACTTCTTGGTTTATCCTTTCTTTAACAATTAAATCATTCTCTTCTGATAATTTTTCAGGGGAGGGCCACATTTCCGAATAAAAGTCACCCGCAACTTTCCGAGCGTATTTTAAAATTACGCTACTAGAGACATCAAATTCTATACCAATTTGTCTTAAAGACACTGGAGAACCACCTCGCTTATATTTTTCAACTTCTTGGTTTATCCTTTCTATAATAGATATAAGTTTATAGTCTGCTATTCTTTCAGAGGTGGGCCACATTTGAGAATATGAATTAGCTGCAATAGTTTGAGCATATTTATGAATAGTGTTGTATGTTGTACCCAATTCATCAGCAATCTTAGATATCGGTGTAGGAGAATATAAATTGTCTTGCTTGAATTTATCAACTTCTTGCTCTATACGATGTTCAATATTTGAGATTTTATTGAGAGAAAGTCTATGTCGAGATTTACCCCATAATAGCTTGTATGCTTTCTCGCTTTTTTCAACAGAATTTAGAACTTCAAAAAGAGCTTCTTTTGCGTATTTTCTAAAAGGACGGAGAGTACTGAATTTAACTAACGGAAAGTTCACGATGGTATGCCAGTTAGGAGGAATTTGTGTTCTACCAGAAGCCTCGAACTTTTGGTAATAATCTTTAATTAAACTCTTAAACCCCTCCAAATCGTGCTTTTTAAGCCCCACATACACATTAAACTCTTTCCCATTGCTTCGAGGTGCTTTAGGCACTCCTACATCTCGATTGTTCAATGATAGCGAGAGCTTCCAATGCTTTTTCTTTCTAAATACGCCATTTCCTGGGACCGAACCAGTTCCGTTTCCAGGTCCACCAGCCTCCCACGAATCGACATATTTCAAGCACGTTCCGCCCTCGTCTTGATAACCGTGTTTTCTTTTTTTTTTAGTCATTTTCATTTTCCAATCGATTTTTCTTCACAAGCAATCGTTCGAGTCAAAAAACAAATTCTTGACCTTCGAAACTACCAATGCGCTTTAGTCTTTAAATACCTTTCAACTTTTTTTGCATATGATCCCAGATAAGAACGAATGATTCAATCAAAGGATTTAATAAAATGGACATTCTTTCCTTCTTTGCGTAGGAAACCCATATAACAAGCTTGGTTTAGATAAGCGTAGAACTTTCTTTCTACAATACATTCTTCTTCTGCGAGGTCCTCCAGCTCGGAAAGACCAATTCGACCATTACGAGAATAAGTATTCACGAGATTGATTAAAGTCTTTACATTGTTATTTATATATTTTTTGGGTTTATTTTGGATTGGCAATTTATTTTTACACCTCAATTTTGTGATTTTTTCTTTCAAACTCTTTGGATTAATTTTTGTTATTTCAGATAAGAGAGTAATTCCGTGATGTTTTAAGGCCCTATAATAATCGCTCTCCTTGAATTCGTCCAATTCAGAAACGATGTCCTCGATGGATCTACGTGCTATTAATCCGTTTTCCATCGCTTTTTTTTGAGTATAATTTCTTAGAAGCTCCCTTTTTGATATTTCATTTTTGTTTTGTGAAAATTTGATTTTTTTACGATAAATATTCTTTATAAGATGTAATTCTTCAGGAGATATTAAGACATTATGCATGTTTTCTTCCTTTCTAAGAGCTACTTTATGAAAGGGCGCATCAACTGTACTTTTGGTGATTAAAACATAACAACGCCCGTCATTAAAGCGTCCCGTCCTTCCTCGACGTTGAATTGTTCTAATTTCTGAAGGAACAGGCTCGTAGAATATTATCGAATCAACATTTGGAATGTCCAATCCTTCTTCGGCCACGCTAGTGGCAATTAACACGTCGATTTCACCCCTTCTAAATCGTTTCAGGACCTCGATTTGTTTTCCTTGAGAACAACCAATATCTCCATTTGGTTTTGATTGTTGACCGACGAATTTTTCGCATGTGATCGTATCACCAAATTTGGATTGAAGTCTTTCTTTTAATAATTGTGCTAATTCCCTGTATTGCGTGAAAATTATATTTTTCTTGTTTTTAAAAACTTCTAATTCTTTTTCTATAATAGAGGCAGTTCTTTCAATTTTAGGGTGAGAAAGAGCAAGAAAGCCATTAGAGCGTATTATTGAATTAATAACTTTAAAATGCTTTGAATTCACGATTCTTTCGGCAGATTTCACGCCATTTTCTGCCTTGAATTGAATCTTTTCTAAAAAGGAAACGAATAATGAAATGTCCTGAGTCTCTAAGAGATCTTTTGCATGCAAAACAGAAATGCAACTGGAGCAATAAGAAAAGATAGCTTGAATGTTCAATTTTTTTTTTCGGACGATTTCAAGAATCGTGGGGGATCGATAAAACAGATTTAATGAATTAAGATCTTCGAAAGAAACACTTGATTGTAATGAAAGCGTGAGATCACTTGAGATTCTTAGAAAGTCCATTTTAGAATAATAATTCTTGGCAGGGTTGATCAAACCACGCTCTATAAAGAACCTGAGAAACCTATTAAATAAGTGATCCCATACATTACAAATTTCTAATACTCCTATTGGTAAGTCGACCACTTCCAAGATTTCTTCGACATCGTTAATATATTGCTTAATGTCATCGTTTTCTTTGGTTTTAAAAACGACATTTTCGATAAACAAGTTATTGCATATAGCTTGTATGTGCTCTTTGTCTTTTCCTGGAGATGCTGTAAGAGCTAAAATCACGGGATCAGAGCACCCTCCCTTAATGTATTCAGAAGAAACAAAATTATACGCATAGTTTTTCCTTGTTCTATGAGCTTCGTCAAAAATAACCAAGCACACTTCTTTTAAATCGTATCTTGACCGTTCTAAATCGTTTTTTATTACTTGCGGAGTGGAAACAATGATTTGCGAGGCGTGAAAGCCTAATATCCTTTTTTCAGGAGGTATCTTGCCCGTTAATGTAGTTATTCTTTTTTCATTGATATCTAAAAAGTATTTAAGCGATTCTTCGTGCTGAAAAGCTAACGGTCTCGTAGGTGCCATTATCAAGATCTTGCCTTTTTCGTACTTTTGCAAGGATCGACTTACGAGTAAGATCCCAACGACGGTCTTTCCTAACCCCGTAGGAAGAACCACGAGAGAGTTTTTATTTTCGCACTTATCAGCAATATTTTTTTGATATTGTCGGAACGTAATTCTATTCTTTTTTAAGTAAGGAGCGCTAAAATACGCTGGAAATACATCTTCCATGTTAATTTCTTGTTGTACTTAATGTATTTAAAGTACGATGACACATCTGATTTATTAATTGACATGATTTCCATTTCAGGCACATTCGAAATCAGTGATCACTTCCCATTTATCATCTATCTTGACATATAAAGTGAAACACGTGAAAAATTCGCTTTCTTTACCTTGAAAATAATCGTCTTCGAAAAGTTCATCGACGGCATATTCAAAATTAGTTATGATCGGGAATTCAGTTTTATCATTTATTTTGTATAATATTGGCTCATTTTCCTCGCCTGCTGAGTATAAATCTTCGTCTATTTCGGCATCATAACCATAAATCTCTGAATTAAATAATAAGTTTTTGGAATTACATTTATCACATTCTATTGAAATTGGTTCATTTAAAAATTGTCCTCTATAGTAATCCTTAAAATTTAGTATTTCACTACCCTCTATTCTAAAAGTTTCATTGCCGCATTTACATTTAACTTGAAAAAATGTCCAGCATTCTTTTTTGTATTCGTCGATAGGGAAATCCAAGGTTTTTAATGGTATTGCTTGAAATGGATCAAGACATCTTGGTTTGTGTTCATACAAATAATCTAATTGATTTTCGTCCATTCATTAGATTAATCAAGTGATTTATTTAAAATTTTAGAAAAAGAATGTAATTTAATTCAAAAATTAGGAACATAAAAAAGACTATTATTTATGATAACGCTCTTCACGTGTTCTTGGTGTTCAAGCATTCTCAATGTCAAGTCAATCCACCCTCGGGCAACTCCAGCGAAAAACTTGCGTGCTCCCGGATAAAGATTATAAACTATTTTCGGAGTATTTATCCCTTTGGGATTGTCTTGGACAATTTCTAACACTTGATTCGTTCTTTTGTTCCGATGATTTAGAATTTGGGCAATTCTTTCCTTTGGGTTCCTTATTGGAGGGCCATGAGCGGGAAGGGCAAGATTTAGATTTTTCAGGTTGTAGATTCGTTGGAGGGAATCCATGTACTCCCTTACATCCGAACTAGGAGGACCCAACCAAGTAATAGTAGCAGGAAGTATATTATCACCAGAAAATAAAATCCCTTTTTTTTTGTTGTAAAGTGATACGTGATCGGTAGCATGTCCAGGAGAAGGAAATATTTTCCACCTCTCTTCGTTTATCTCGATTTCTGTTTCCTCATTTATCAGCTTATCGGGATCTGGAATGTAATTGATTCCGTATCCATATCGATAAAAAGTTCGATAAAACTTTTTCAATAGCTGGTGCCTGAGATTACTTCCGATCTTGCTACTACTAGGCAAATTATTATATTCGGTGTCTTCAAAGGATTTATAAAAATTTTCCTTGTTTTTTATCATTCTTGACATTTTTTCAGTGAGAATAATTTTTACACCTAATTTTTTTCGCAAGTCTTTAAGACCTGAAAAGTGGTCGGGGTGTATGTGGCTTGGAAGTACCCTTGTAAGCTTGAATCCTCGTCCTTGATGACGATACTTGGAACGAATCATCCTGATCTCTTTAAGAAGGAATCTTATCGCGCTTCGAGTCCCATATCCTGCGTCAAAAATCAATCCATTTTTTCCTGCAAGGACATATACATTTTCAGAAGGTTTAATTACTCCGAAGCCACCTTTTTCCTTAATTAAATATATCCCTTCAACTATTTCTTTCATAAATACCCTCTTAGATTCATATTTAAATGCTTTAATTAAGCTTGTAATTGTATTATTTAATTAAAACATACTTTGAAAGTTCTGCCCTGCGTTTTCTTAATGTTAATTGAGTAATCTGGGAGATTTCACATATTTTTTTTTGCGTTCTTTTTTCACCGCATAATTTTGTCGCAGAATAGATAAATGCTGCTGCTAGACCTTTGGGATCCTTACCAGATGTGTTATATCCCCTTTTTTTTGCTTGTTTTAAGAGTTTTATGGCGTATCTCCTGCATTGCATTGATAATTTTAGGTCTTCGATAAAACGGTTTAAATACGACTCTGCGTTAAGGCTTGTGACCTTGAAATTTAATTCTGGTAAAACCTCAAGTTGTATCAATTTAAAATTTCTCACGCATTTTTTATGTGGCACATTCGTGATCTCTAAGACTTCTGACATTGTCAGAGGAGTTTCATGTATTCGCATTGCAGCAAACATCGATGCCGAGAGCAACGACTCTATGCTTCGACCTACCGTAAGTTTTTTTCTCACAACGCATTGATAAATTTTTAGCGCATTTCTAGCAACCACATTCGGAATGTGTAATCGTTCGCGAATGTTTTCTAACAATGGTAATGCTATTTTTAAATTTCTTTCAAATGAATCCGTGATGGAGTTTTGTATTTTCGATAACCGAGCAAATTTAGATGCTATATCCGAAGCTAACAATCCTCCACTTGCGTCTCTTTTTCCCCTAATGACAGTTCGAGGTCCAATTTTATTACGAACAACTTCGTTAATTATCCGATCCTTTTTTTCTTGCGCGTTGTAAGTTCTCCGGGGAGCATCGTCAAAAATTTTCGAATGTATGAAACCACACATCAAACAAACATAATATCCGTCTTCTTGACTTACTTGGGGACAATCACAACACGATTTTTCTTCGAATTCCTCGAAA
>JBHLMB010000161.1:0-6440 GCA_048938565.1 Promethearchaeota archaeon
AAACGACGATTTCAGGATAAAAGCTGGAAATGGAGTGGGAGGGACACAAATAATTGATTTCATAAACAATGGGATGGAATCAAACAGGTGGTATCATGTTAAGCTTGAAATAGATTTAGAAAACGACAATGTCACGATATATGTTGATAGCGTGAACTATGGAACATATAATTTTATTGACGATAATGAGTTTTCTTCTTTTAATTGTATTAGTTTCTATATGGAAACTGATGTTGTCTATTCAAGTTATATAGACGCTGTTGGTTATTCTTGGGATTCTGATTATGTAGTAGGCGATAATTGGCATTACAATTCCTATAACGGAACTTGGAATTTTGAAAACATTTCTACTCAAGAATTCTCACACGAAGGAACAATTGATTTTAATAACATTACAATGGCGGAAGGATATTATTATGGAACCTACAGTTTTGAAGGAGAAGTTAACGAAACGGATTTAGATATTTCATTCGTGTCGGCAATATCCAGTGCGGAGGCTATCGTAAATTCAGAGTATGGAAATCATCTTGAAGTTATTAATGTTAGTTCAAGCGCTTTTGCAAGAACGGAAAATTATTTTAGTTTTCAGACATCGGGAACAATAGAATTCTGGTTTAATATACAAGCGGATGTCACAACATCGTTTTGTTTAAGGGAAGGAAGTAGTACAAGAGTTTATGTTGGATATAGTAGCTCTGCTAATGATTTATATTGGTATAATAGTGGGTCAACGGAACACGGTAGTGCAATTTCGTTAGATACATGGTATCATCTACGAATTGAATTTGATACTGATACTGATTTGTTTAGTGTTTATATGAATGGTAATACTGAAGGAGTAAATAAAACATTTTATTCTGTGAGTTCGACAATAACAAGATTTATGTTTGAAGATTCTGGAAATCAGGTTCTTTGTGTAGACGCAATTGGTTATTCGTGGGATTCCCAATATAATGAGGGATATAATATTAATGCCTACGATTTAAACCCCTTTTTAGATAACGATTTTGATATTTTAAATAACGATTATTTTATGAATGTTTCAATAGAAAATGATATACATGGTCATAATAATGTTTTAAAACTTCAAGAAAACGATAATACCAACTATTTAAGAATAGAAAGTCAATTCGGGCTGAAAAGTTCTGGTGTAATAGAATGCTGGGTATTAACCGATTCTGTTCAAGATTGGACAACATTTTTATCCATAGCAAGATATAATAGTCATAGGGGGTATTTATATGCGAATTCTGGGAATTTTTATTGGCATACAATCACTTCTGGTATATTGGATACTGGTATAACGATAACAACAAATACTTGGTATCATATTAGAATATTATTTGATAGTTCTACTAATGATGTAGATATAAGCATTAACGGCGATTTAGTATTAGAAAGCGCTTCATATTCTGGTGGACAAATTGATTCAATAATTTTTAATACTCCATCAAGCGGAACAAATAACCTTTATATTGATGTAATAGGCTATTCTTGGGATTCTAATTACGATGTTGGAGATAACAAATACGGTGCAGATTTAGGTGATTCATGGTGGCTATTTAATAGCGAAGATTGTAACGCATCAATTGTCGGAGAGGATACGAGTCATAAAAAAACATTAAAAATAAGCGATTATAGCTCGAGTAATTCAATAAACGCAACTAATTATTTTTCAAATCAGACTTCTGGAACCATTGAATTTTGGATTAAAATATCAAACAACACAAAAACCTTTGAAATAACAATGTTGTCAAGTTCAGGTCAAAAATCTATTTACATCATATTGAATTCAACAACATCTCAGTGGGCTTGGTACGACGGGGCATATCACGATGTACTTGCTTGTGAAAATGATGTCTGGTATCATTTTAAAATAAATTTTGATTGTTCAACAGATACTTATGATTGGTATATAAATTCAATTTTAGAAGTTGACGATGCGGATTTTGAGAATTCTGCTTCAAGTATTAACTGTCTTAAAATTACTACATGGTCAAGTCAAACAGATTATACCATTTATTTAGATGCTCTATCGTATTCTTGGGATTCTGATTACGATGTAGGAGATAATTTGTATACTGATTTATGCGAATATGAATTACAAGTTGATATTTTATTAACAGAGTTTTCTTATACGGATTACATGTGTTTTATGAATATCACGAGTTATTATAAGACTGATGTTGATGTTTCAGTTGATTTTCTCGTGCATGACAATGATAATTCTGTTTGGCTAACGATAAATTCAAGCTTGAATTACGCAGACTTCTACGAAAGTCATTTAGGATTAAATAATGAAACAATGCAAGACATATTCGATGGAGACAACGAAATACTGCTTAGATTCGACGCATCAAGCGTGGAAAAAGCGTTTAAGTTACATATTGATTGTTTAAACGTTTCTGCTTTTTACAAACTCTTATTATCAAAAGATAAAACCTTCACACTCTTGGGATTGTGGAAATATCGCTTTCACATTCCTGAAGATTCATTCTCCTCGGATTGGTATTATTTTAATGTGATTGAACACGAAGATAATTTCATGGCAATCTCAGAAAGTCCTTACATTACGAAATGGATTTTAATTGGTAATGATACGGAGATTTCTACATCTATTAGATTTGCAGATGATATAACAGGAGATAGTTGGAGTTTGTATGATGGAAATGACGATCCTTTATCAGAAACTTTTACGAAAATTGTCTACTGTAATGGTGATACGTGGGTGACAACATCAAATCCTAATTCTCAATCGTGGTATACATGGTCATATTCTACGACAACTTGGAATGCGTATGCAACGACCTATTCTTTTTTTAGCTATCCAGAAGTTGGTTATATGTATTCATATGCTAATACGACTTGGAATGTACGAGGATATGAAGATCATGAGTCGAGCATGTTCGATATTCATAGTACATTTTATTTTGAAGAATCTACAATCACTTGGAATAATAAACCTGCTCTAGATGATCTATTATATAATGATCAAGAAATTGCGGTTAGTGCAGAATGGAAGAGTTACGATGTAGGATATATTGATGAAAATATTTATTTTGCAGTCACTCCTGAAGTCCTTTATACAGATGTAGAATTTTCCACAAAAGAAAGCGCATATGATTCGTATTTAATTCATTATCCTTATAAATTTAAACAGTATGACGGATATTTCTTCGTTCAAGGAAATTCTACTGAAACATTAAAAACTAAATCAAGTGTATTCGCTGATGTATCACTTAATGCTGGAGATTATTTTACAATTGATTGTGAAACGGATTTAGAAAATATGGATTTGCAATTATTAAATGAAGGTACAGTTGTAGATACAATTACTTTACTATATGAAAATACATACGAAGAGAGACAGATCATTGAAGTTTCTGTTGATAATGATGTTGTCTTTGATCAATTGCAATTTGTAGGTTCTTTTGACGATACTAATTATTTTATTTGTAATGATATAAGAGCAAATGGATATGATTCTTCTACTCAAGAGTAAACAACGACTTTTTATATTGCACCAGAAGAAAGCTATTCTGATTATTTAAAAACGGGTTATTATGAAATGAAGATTTATGACAATGATATACTTAGATTTCAAGATACGATATTAATCACTCACAATATTGAAGATTGCTTGCAAAAATATACCCCAATTTACTCAATAGATTGTAGACTAACGCTTGTTAATCAAGATAATGAATTCTTAGACATATCCTTATTTGAAGTGTATGCAACCAGAATATTATCAAACGTTACTAGTAGGATCTCGTTATTAGATGTTAATTTTAGGGCGGATCTTGAAACTATTGTGATATTTGAGTTCTATGATAGATTTTCAGAACACATAAAAAACGAAACTGTAGATGTTGAGACTTTCATATTCGTAGAGATTGAACTTTTTCAACTAAAAATCAGAAACGAGGCAACCAATTATACAGAGATCTCAATACAGCGACAAGGAACGAGCCTTAATATTGAAGACATATTCTCCCCTGCCGAAATGATAACATATGCTCTTGTTTCAGATTATTACCAGATAACGGCTATTAATCACGAAAATGGAGAGATAAACATGTATAATGTGAGCTTGGTAGAAGATGTAGTACTCGTAATAGAATCCGTGTATCGTTCAGTATATTTTGCTCCTTTTCTAGCAGATGGAACGGGGCTTTCGTGGGATTCTGTTAGATTTTATTTGAATGGATCTCGTAGGGATTTTGGTTTCAATGTAATTCAATCTGATTTTGTAAACATCACAGTATTAGATTATTTCAATCAAACTGCTTATTCTTCCATAGTAAATTTAGCAGGCGTTAACGAATACAACATTTTCATCGACTTGCTTTCTTTTAAAGTCATCAACAAGGCGAGTGAAATGGTAAATTACACGCTTATAAAGAATTCAATAGAAGAGTCAGGAAATATTTTCCCTAATGAAATAATAAATTATTTCTTGGTAAATGGAACATACTCTTTTACTTATACAAACCAAGAGAACATGAAAAGCGAGACGCTATCCGTTGTTCTAGATTCTGATCGTTGGGTAGAAATAAATACGACTTATTTTGATGTGTATTTCGCTCTTTTCAATTTTGATGGTCTTGGATTAAATCAGGATCTCGTTAGGTTTTACATCAATAACGCAAGAAAAGACCTTGGTTTTAACACGCTTTCCCAAGGAATAAATAATCTAAAGGTCCTGGATTATTTTAATTCCACGCTAATCGATCAGAACATGGATCTCTCAGGATACACGGAATATAACATTATCGTGGAAGTTTACACGCTAATTATCAACAATAATTACACTTATAGCGTTCGAATTGAAATCGAGCGTAATGGAATTGAAATTTCGCAAGTAATACCAGCACAATCGAGTTTATCCTATCGATTCTTACCTAATATTGAATACGAAATCGAATGCTACAGCCTGAATGGAACTTTATTGAGCGAGCAAGAAATCACGCTCGATTCTAACAATAAAATCGTGAGCTTTGGATTTTATTCGACGGAAGTTCCTATAGATCCCGTCCCGCTCATAGCAAACATATACACGCTAGTATGGATCGTGATCTTTGCGTGCGTGAGCGTTGCAATCATGGCATATTTTCATTACAGGATGAAAGGAAAGGTCAAAAACGTACCCGATAATGTATTTAGAAAATATAGTAAAAAAAAATCAAAAAATAACGGAGAGTATGACAACAGAATTGGATTTTTTAGTGATGTGAAATGAAAGAAAAAAGCATGCACACGAAAATAGGATATTATTTGATCTTACTAGCAGGAGTTACGGAATTCATTATAGGTCTGCGATACATCTTTTCAAGCGATCCAAGCGATCAATTGTTTGGCCAGTTGTCTCTGCTCGAAGGATTCTTTGCGTTAATAGGACTTGTAAGCATTGATTTTTTCTTTTACGGACGATTCAAGCTAAAACCTGAATTCAGGAAACGCCCTAAAGGCTTTCTCACGCACTTTACAATCATATTACTTTCTTTGTTCCTGATTCAATTACTCATGGGTTTTATTCCGGCAACCGTTCGAGAATATGATAAAGCGCTTGCCATAGCATTTGCAGGTCCTTCGGAAGAATCCTTTTTTAGAGGCGTGTTAATGGGGATTTTTATCGCACTTGGAAAAAACATTCCTGGAGAGTACGAACTCACGATCCCTGGAAAAGAACCAAAAAAATTATCTATGTTCGAAATCATTGGATTTGGGCTATCGTCGCTGTTTTTCATGCTCTTGCACGTGAACTATTACAATTATCTAAATCTAATGTTGTCCGTTTTTTTCTCAGGAATGCTTCTAGCGTTTGCGTTCTGGTACTGGGAGGACCTAACGGCGTGCATTCTTGCGCATTTTACGCTTAATATTGGCGTTGTAATTCAATCATTCTTCATGGTGAGCTTCTAAATGAATTTGAAAATAAATAAAATACTGACGGTCTTGGTCATGGGATTCCTAGCTTCGCTCGTTGCGCTATTAATTCTCTACGCCTTATTCGCTCGGGTCGTCTTAGATTTACTGGTAAACAATCTCAGTAATCACGGGCTTTTATCAGTGATTATTTTAGGATTGTTATTACTCTCAAGCGTGATCGCTCTTGTAGTATCACTAATGATTGTAGACGATGTGAAAGAAAGCTCGATCCTAAAAAGCGTTTTTATGAGTTATGTTGCAAGCTTTCTCGTGATCGCGCTAATATCGTATATTTCCGTGTTTATCGTTTATCCCGAAGTGTTTTATCATGTTAATGGTTTTGAGATGATTCTAGAATTCTCTCAGGTCATTGTAATATTTTCTGTTTATATGTTACCACATCCGTTTTACTTGACGATACTTAACCAAATCGTCTATCTCTTGAGCTTCATTGTTTTTTTAGAAGCCTATTACGAAAAAAAAGAACCTAAAAAAATAAACTGCGAAAA
>JBHLMB010000162.1:0-6409 GCA_048938565.1 Promethearchaeota archaeon
TTTATCTAGTGGTAAAATCGAACAAGTACCTATAGATGCTGATTTTTGCTTGAATTGGATTGGATGTTATGGTTTTGCGGCAAAAATTTTATGGGATGAGCTTAAACCAGGTATTGATCCCTTAAGTCCTGAAAATGTTTTAGTATGGGCCACAGGGCCTATTTCAGGAACGATGGCTCCTTCATCGTCAAAATACGGAATGTTTGCGAAATCACCCTTGACAAATTTCTTTGGATTTGCCATTTCTTCCGGTTCAATAGCAGCTCAAGCAAAAAGGGCGGGGATTGATGTAATTGTCTTTAAAGGAAAGTCCCTCGAACCAGTTTATCTTGTTATTGATGATGATGAAAGGTATTTAGTACCTTGTAAGGAAACGCTTTGGGGAAAAGGATGTTGGGAAACGGAAGAAATATTAAAAGAGGAATTTAACGATCAGAGATTAGCTGTTATGAGTATCGGCCCCTCAGGCGAAATAATGTCGAGGCTAGGGTGCATAACCAACGATCGCAATAGACAGGCTGGTCGAACAGGAATGGGTGCAGTAATGGGTTCTAAAAACCTGAAAGCAATTGCATTTAGAGGGACAAAAAGCGTTTCAGTAAGCAACAACGCGGAATTTTATCAATTCGCCAAGAAGCTCATTAAAGATACCCAAGGACCACGTACAATAAAATATCGCGGTTTAGGGACTGCTGCTGGCATGGAAAAATATAGTCGACTTGGCATGCTCCCATCGTATAACTTTAGAGAAGGCGTATTTGATAAAATTGATTTACTAAACGCTGAAGTTTTGAATAACGAATGGCTCGTAAAAAAAGTAGCGTGTTCCCAATGTACTGTTGCGTGTGATCACCTGGCTAAAGTACCAAAACACCACTCTGAATATCCAGGTTTAGTTGTAAGTGTCGATCACGAGATGCTCTATAGTTATGGATCTGCAACGGGCTGTACGGATTGGCCTTCTATCATGAAATGCATTCAGTTATGCGACGATTTAGGGATTGATGCAATTTCAGGAGGTGCAACGGCGGCAATGGCTTGTGAATTATACGACATTGGATTGATCACCAAGGATGATCTCGGTTATGAACTTCCTTTTGGTTCTACTGACACACTAGTAAGATTTACTGAGGAAATGTGCCTTAAGAAAAATTTTGCTGGAGAAATATTTGGAGACGGTACTAAAGAAGCGGGAAGAAGATTAGAGGAAATGGGGCGCAAGAAAGCAAGTTATTACGGTATTCACATTAAAGGGCTGGAATTACCTGCTTTTGACCTTCATGGAATGACTTCCTTTGCCGTTGGAATGAGCGTTTCTATTCGAGGTGCTTGTCACTTGAGAAATAGCGCTTATGGTTTGGATCTTAGAGGAAAATACGACCGTTTCAAATACGATGATCCCGTAGGTAGGGGAAAGGGTATAGTGGGTTTAGAGGATGATTCTACTTTAACTGATTCCCTGATAATGTGTAAATTTGCTCGAGGAGTTTATGCAGTTGATGACTTGTCTAAGCTTTTCAATCTAGTAACTGGATTTAATACTGATACAATATTTGTTTATACTCGGGCAAAAGCAATTTTGACCTTGTCTAAATGTTTTAACATCCGTGAAGGCTGGACAAGAGCGGATGATCACCCTCCAGAGAGGTTTTTTAAGGAACCTCATACGGTTGGTCCCGCTAAGGATTATGTCCTTAACGAAGAGGGTTTTCAATCTATGTTGAGTGGTTATTATACGGCTAGAGGATGGGATCCTGAAACAGGCATTCCAACCGATAAAACTTTAAAATTATTGGGTTTGGATTTCGTCATAGGAAATTCTCAACTCTAAATAAGAAATGTTAAATTGTGAGGTGAAAAAAGTGATAAAAAAATATATAAAAATGAGTAGGGTATATTTGAATCCTGAAATATATTATGGTAAGGGAGCTGTTTCTTGTTTAAAAGCAATTCCACAAAATAATTTGTTGCTGCTTCTTTCAAATACCATAAAAAATTCGGAATATTACAAAACAATACAATCTTATATTGAAAATAAATTATACAAAGAAGAAATAATTCCACGCCCTACAAGCGAAATAGTATTATCTTTAAGAGAAAAGTATATTAATGACAAGCCCGAAGTTATAATTGCCATAGGAGGAGGGAAAGTTATCGACACGGCAAAATGCGTGAGATTCTTGTTGAATAATCCAAGCGTGCAATTATCTGAAATGCATGAAATTCAATTTAGCAATAATAACGACATTAAATTCGTGGCAGTTCCGACCACGCCAAGCACGGGCTCGGAAGCAAACGCTGCTAGCGTCATAACATTTCCTAATGGGGCTAAAGTCCCCTATATCAACGATGGATTTGTTCCTGATATGGCTGTTTTAGATTTTACATTCTTAGAATCGCTTGATGTAAGGGCCCTCTATATTTTAGCAGCAGATATATTCACGCACGCAATTGAAGGCATGACTTCTATTGCTAGAACGCCATTCTTAAAGGCTCTTGGTACTACTTGCTTGTCTCTTTTAGAATCCGGATTTCAAAAATTAAAAAAGAATCCAAAAGATCTTAAAGCGTTGGCAGATATTTCTTGTGCCGGGTACACTGGAGGAGTTGTATTAGGAAATGCGTATGTTGGAGCGTGTCACGCATTAGCGCATACACTAGAAAAGCAATTAAAAGGCTCGCATAGTAATCATATCTTATCCGTTTTAAAACTCATAATGTTATGGTCTAAGAAACAATCAAATAATCCTATATATGACGATTTTTTAAGGATTTACGATTCCATAGGATTTGATCATTATGTTAACTACGATATATTTGATAAAGTCGATGTAGCCCAATGGATTAAAGACGCTATTAAGGATCCTAACATGTTATTTAATGGAATTAAAATGGGAATTGAACCTACAAAGGATCTTATTAACTTTATAATGAATAATAAGAAAGTAATACAACCGATACAATAATTTTCACTTCTTTTTATTTAGAAACTTTTTATTTATGAATAGAAAACCTCATCAAATTTAATATGTGAACCTCAATTTTATTACATAATGATAAAAGGAAAAAGTGTTTATGGATAAAATTATTGTATTAGATTTCGGTGGCCAATATTGCCATTTAATTGCAAGACGAATAAGAGATCTCGGAGTTTATTCAGAAATAGTACCTTTTGATACTAAGATCAACATACTTAAAAAATTAAAACCTAAAGGAATAATTCTCTCTGGAGGACCGAGTAGCGTCTATGATGAGGGTAGCCCTCAATTACCAAAAGACTTTTTTGATTTCATTCAATTGGAGAAAATTCCTGTATTAGGTATTTGCTACGGACACCATCTTATCATCAATGAAATGGGGGGTACTATCGAACCACACGATCATAAAGAATATGGAAAAACTGAATTAGAAGTTATAGACTCTAAAACATTGCTAGCTTCTCTAGTGAAAAAGGAGATTGTATGGATGTCTCATGGTGATCAAGTAAAAAAACTTCCCAATGAATTTAAAGCAATTGCTAAAACCAAGACTTGTCCGATCGCAGCCTACAAATGCGATTCAAAACGAATCTACGGCGTACAATTTCATCCAGAAGTAGTTCACACTCCAAACGGGAATAAAATATTGGACAATTTCATCACTAAAATTGCCCAGGCTAAAAAAGAATGGAAACTTGAAGATTGGATAGAACAATCAATTCAAGATATAAGGAAAGAAATAGGATCGAATAAGGTCATCTTGGGATTGAGTGGTGGTGTTGATTCTTCTGTTGCTGCTGTATTGATACATGAGGCAATTGGAGATAGACTGCATTGCATCTTCGTTAATAATGGTTTATTGAGGAAGAACGAAGAAAAACAGGTACAAGAAGTATTTAAAGAGAAATTAAAGTTCAAGAACTTTCATTACATTGATGCGGAAGACTTGTTTCTTAGTAGGTTAAAAAATGTAAGCGATCCCGAAGAAAAACGTAAAATTATAGGGCATACTTTCATAGAAATTTTTGAGGATAAGACCATTCACTTGGAAAAAGAGTTTCCTGACATTACCCATCTAGCACAGGGGACAATTTATCCTGATCGGGTCGAAACTGCCGCTACGAGTAAAGCTTCAGCAAAAATCAAATCGCATCATAATCTAACCCTTCCCGATGATATGAAGTTAAAGATCATTGAACCCTTGAAAGACCTTTATAAAGACGAAGTAAGAAAAATTGGCCTTAAACTTGGCCTCGATCGACAAATCATTGAAAGACATCCATTCCCAGGACCTGGGCTTGCTGTAAGGTGCATTGGTTCATTAAATAAAAAAGATTTAGATACTCTAAGAGATGCAGACCACATCCTTATCGAAGAAATAAAAAAGGCAGGTATTTACGAGAGCTTATGGCAAATATTTTGCGTGTTTTTACCAATAAAAACAGTTGGAATTATGGGAGATTTTCGTACTTATGAAAATCTATGTGCCATCCGGGCTGTGGAATCACGAGATGCAATGACAGCAAACTTCTCCAAGCTTGATTGGGATTTGTTAGAAAGAATAAGCACGCGAATCATAAATGAAGTAAAGGGATTCAACCGTGTCGTGTATGATATTTCGAATAAACCCCCTAGTACTATTGAATACGAATAAACAAAAATCTTTCTTAAATATAAAACTGGGAAATCTTGCTTGTATATCAATAAGCTAGAAGATGTAAATATCCCCATATTAAAGGAGCTAATTTCTAAATCAATAAAAAATATGAAAAGTATAGATCTAACATAAAATTTTAGAAAATACCCCCACCGCCTTTTTATAGACTGCCATTGTTTCAATAATTTTATCAATAAATCGTATTATCTTGTTGTAACTTTTCAAATCCTTAAGTTCTTTTTTTATTGAGATAAATTCTCTTTCCCATTTTAACATTTCCTTTAACGAATTAATTCCAGAATGGAAAAAAGATTTTTTTATCGAAATCATTGCGTATATATTTTGTTGTTCTATTTGTTTTGGCATCCACTTGATATAGAGTCCTTTATCAACATTTCTAATAAGTCCTTTTTTACAGAGATCGTTTACGACTTGAGATATTTTTCCTGCAGATAATTTTGTGAGTGTTTTTATTTTATTTTGAGTTAGAACTTTCCTTGTAAGAAAGTAAATGTATATAATCAGCGTGAAATCCTTTAATGTGGCATAAAGGCAGTTCAAGCGAACTATAGAATTATCGGACTGATAATTTCAATTATTATATCCATTTTGATGGCGATATTTGCTTTCTCAATTAATTTCATTAGCATAGCGATTATAAATTTAGTCTATATAGGATTAAATAGTTATGGAATTCTCAATTGTTATTTAGAAATACGAGAAAAGAGTTAAGGATAATTTTGTTAAATTTCTTGAAAATTCTCACTTTATAGATTTTTTTTCTAAGGGATTAATATAGTATGATCTTCCTTAATTCTATCTAATACGATTTGTGTTTTTATTTCCTCCACGCCAGGAAGATTTCTTAATGTCTCAATTTGTTTCATTGAATCATCGTGATCGAGACATTTAAACATCAAAAACAGGGGGTATTCTCCGGTAATAATATATGCGTACTTGATTTTTTCCATCTCGTCTATTTTTCTTTTTATTTCATCCAATGGTTGAGATGAATTGACTCTCAACGAAGCAAGAACCATTTCTCTATATCCTAATTTCCTACAATCAATTAAAGTAATTTGACTTTTTATTATTTCTTCTTCCTTAAGCTTGTTTAACCTTACCCTTATAGCAGTAGTGCTAAGTCCTGTCTCTTTTGATATAACTCTTAGTGAAGTCTTAGCGTCGTTTTGTAAGATTTTTAATATTTTTTTATCTTTATCGTCTAAATCTATATAATCCATTGGTTTAGTCATATTGTATTAATTTTTTCCTATAAGACCTTTTATTAGCATCTAATAAAAATCAAGGAATCATTATAATATAAACTTTTGGTTTGTGATAATCCTTTATAAACCACTTATTACTATTAAATATAAAACTTATAAATAAGTTTGTTTTCTTATAAAATATTAAATAAATTTTACTGATTCCAGAGAGATTTTTAGTTAAAAAATCTAAGAACCTCTATGAAAATAGTAAAAATAAATAATATAAGAATTCTTGAATGAGAGATTAAAATGAGTGATTTAAGAACAGATAAAATAACGAATTTTTCAAACAATCTAGCAGAAGAGCTTAAAAATGCAGGCATTGAGAAAATTGGAGCATGCATTCAATGTGGTACGTGTACAGGAGGCTGTCCCTCTGGAAGAAGAACTGCGCTTAAAACACGTGCGATAATTCGAAAGGTCCAACTAGGATTAGATGAGGTATTGTTTGATAGAGATATTTGGTATTGTTCAACCTGTTATACTTGCATGGAGAGATGTCC
>JBHLMB010000163.1:0-4553 GCA_048938565.1 Promethearchaeota archaeon
TTTAATTTAAGAGAAGAAGATATTCATAAAGCTAGCTTTGGAATATTTATTATGGTTTCTTTTTTTGGTTTTTTTATTTTTGCTATTTCAAGTAATATTCTTATTTTTTTTTTCTCTTTTCTCCTCTCGTTGATAGTTTCATATGAGTTTACCATTGTTTTATATAGAATAGTAAAAAAAGAAGAAAAACAAATAAACACAATAATCAATTTATTAAAATTAGATTTCAATCTCATTCAAAAAACATTAGCTCCAAATATAGATCATTGTCTTAGCTTCATTTTATTTATGATAAAGTATGACACACCACTCTCGAATCAGTTTAGTCAAATATTGACACATATACATAACGGGGCAAATCCTGAAGCTCTTTTAAGCAAAATGGTTACCCCCTCAAAAGATTTTGACGATTATATTAAACAATTGAGTTTAAATAATTTTCAATACAATGAAAATATAGATCTTATTGACGAAAATTCGTTAGAAAAGGATTTTAGAGTGCATTTAAAACAAATACAAAATAAAATTGCAATTATTTTTTTCATAGGATTATTTTTTCCAATAGGATATTGCTTTCTTGTAGTTTTTCAATTAATACCCGTTTACTTAATGATGATGTCTGTTCCTATTTTTATTTTATTCTTATATGCATTATTTAAAAAATTCGTCAAAATCGACTTTATTCTAGTTGGAATGATATCAGGACATTCAGCACTAGAATTTAAGAAATTTAAAGAATTTTTAAAATTTATCAAGAACTATGCTGTTATGCTAAATTATAATTCATCCCCTGAGAAAGCCCTCATTGATGCATATAATTTAAAGCAAAACGATTTTGAACTTCTCAAAATTCCAATAGAAAATTCAATAACAAATTTAATCACAGACTCTTTTTGTTTTAATGATGTTATGGAAATCTTGAAAGTGGAGTTAAAAACTGTCCGGTATTCATTAATACTCGAATCAATAAAAAAGATGATTAGTGAGAACGCTTATTATTCATCAAAAAAAATATTAGATATTCTTCATATAATTTACAGGCATCAAAAACTCGAAAGAGAACTCAATCTTATTATTCGGGGTGAAAAATTTAAGGTTTTTATATTTTTGATATTGTTGCCTATAATTATTGGTTCCATCGGAGGGATGTTTCCATTTTTTAGTATTTTGAATGATCATTACGATATCTTCCAAGAGTTTTCGTATTATACTCAACTTAGTGATAAAGATCTTGTAAGAATGTTTCTAATCTTTTTTACATTGCTTAGTTGCGTTGTCGTAACATCTTATTTTTTCTTAAAAATCATTTCACATAATAAAAAAATATTTTTTATATTGATTACGGTAATGACTTTTTCATTAGTGTTTATTTTAAGTATCACGACTATTCTTAATATTATCTGATTTCTCCAATTATAATTCTACATTTTCTTTCTTTCACAATTGAATAATTAGATTTATGAGCTAAAGATCAAGTAAAATAATTGAATGAATAAGAAAATCCCCAAAAAAAATATTATGATATTCGTATATAAAAATAATAGGTCAAAAAAAAGAACATCTTGAAGGTTATATTCCAGGATAAATAAACGCAATTGGGATAAAAGCATATATAATACAAATACGAGAAAAAAAAAAATGCCCATTGTCATTGAAGTAGTTATAACCTCAGCAGATAGGATGGAATAGATAAAAAGGATCAGTACTACAAATATTATTATAAAAATTTCTGATAAAACGAAAACTAGCAAGACAACCACTATATGTGCTATTATATACTTAAACTACAAGGAATAAAATTAAGAAGAAAGCCAAAAGATTAGGTATTACTAAATATAATTCTTACCAAGGATCCCATTCTTCTGGATCTAGTCTATCAAGCTCATTATCTTTTTCATCTTTAAAAGAATCTCCTGAAACATCCTGGTAAATTGATTCATTTATATTCGTAATTTCAGGAATAGCAGATCCTTTAGAGGAAATAAGATTCATCTCTTCATCAAGAATGATAGATTCTTCTCCTATTACAACATCTTTAAATGCAGAAATTAATGAGAGAAAATTAAAAAATTCGTCTTTATTCATCTCAACATTTATAGAATTATCTCGATTTATTATTGCCAATTTTATTTGTCTTACTACTCCACTTATCTCTACGGAGGTCAATTCAATATTCTCATCTTTTTTTTTTAGAGCAATTTTCCACGAGGTTTCTCTCTTCTTTTCGATTTCCATGTTATTTTTCCTGCTAAAAACTAATAATTTATTTAGTAATTTCTTTAAGATATTAATAGTAATTCTGTTATTTAAAATATAAGTATTGATATAGATTATTTTACTAAATCTATCATACAAATGGCATTATTTTGAAAAATTATTCCTACAAGAAAATAGATCCCGTCTCTAAATATGAAATTCACAATAATGATAAATAATCCATATAAGAGCATTACTTCACAAAAAAAAAAAATACAATTTATTCCAGTATAAAAAATTTTTTTAGGTGCAACTACTTTCAAAACTTTTATCGAATTTTATTTCTCCTCCAATTGTATGAATGCCAGTGCAATTTCCATAATCGGCTCATATGAGCTTTTCTAGGAGGATATCTTGAACATCGTTTATTAAATCTTCGTGTTTAGCGAGTTTTTGTACTAATAAACTCAAAATTGATAGATTCTTACTTGAAGACATTTTATTTAACATGTCTTTAAAATCTAAAGATGATTTTATCTCGTTTGTTAAGAGCTCCTTTATTAAATCTTGAACATCTCCTTCTTTGAAAAAACATTTGAATAATTCGTACAATGCTTCAAAATCTTCTTCATTTAGATTCAAATCACCTATAAAATCTAAAGATTGATTAATTGTATTTTGTGAAATATTTAAACTCATGAATTAAACACTTTTACTAGTTGTATCAGAAAACAAGTATTTAAAATACAACTATATTCAATGAATATCAACATTATAAAATTTTTAAGTTAATAGAATTAATTGGGTTATGAAAATATCATCCTAATAATGTTATAAAATATGAAAGAATACAAAATATGACTAATGGTGGACGATGTTGTGCTAGTAAGTAAAACTCTCCATCCTCACTATTGTAATATAGATTTTGTGATCTTATTCTATAAAAATCTTCCTCACCAATCCTTTTGTTTGATAGACATAAAAATGTACATTCAAATTTTATTGAAATTGTTCTTAAAACAGAAAGTTGCAAGTTATTCATAAAGTACAGATGAAATATTTTATTTTTTCTTGAAAAGGAGTTTAAAAGAAAATTAAATGATATAAATAAAAAAAAGAAACTAATATAATAAAAAAAAATCCCCCATATTAGATAATAAGATATTTTACATGTTGGAAGCGATAAAAAAGTGATAATAAATAGTTTTCCATCGCCCCCGCCCATAACATTCAATGAATACAAGAAAAGGCACACCATGATAAATAAAAACAAATAAAAAATTTTTTCTGTAATCAGGTTGATAAAATTCCTGTATATACATAACTCACACATATTTAAAAAGAAGGAAAATAGAAATAATTCCTTAATCAAATTATTTGATATTTTTCTATACATTATATCTTCTCTTAAACACATTATTTGCATAATAAAACTTACTAAAATTGAAGTAAGTAGAAATTGAATCTTTTCTACGATTAGAATCAAGATAATAAAACTTAGAATTACATCCTTCCTAAGGATAAATGTATTACTTTTTTTCGTTGTTTTCACCTAGAATTACAAATTTAAATCCCCCTTCTCAGAATAATTTAGTCTCGTTTAATCCAATTTTACTTTCCCAAATTTCTATAAATTTTTTTAAACTTCTCGCACGTATATTTTCAGTTTTATATCTGAAAATTCTTATCCTTCCATAGTTTTTTTCTTGAATTAAATCGTTGTTTTTAAGAATATCTAAGTGTTTGAGCACTATGGTATGGTTTAATTTTGTTTTTGAGATGATTGATGTAATTGATAATTCAATGTGAAACGCAAGGATTTTTAAAATCTTTATTCTTGCTTTCGACCCTAAAATGTTTTCTATGCAGTAATCATATTTTTGTTCTAACACTATAACTGCACCCCTTTAATTTTTAGAGATTTTATCACAATTTTCTCAAATTTTGACAATGAAATGTCAGGTATTTCAATAATCCCTCTTCTTCCTTTAATTTTCTCGCTCAATATTTTAAATGATATCAAGTCCTTTCTTTTAAAATCTTGAAGGTAATTCCATAATTGTGAATAAGTTCTTGGTTTAGTCCCCGAACTTTCACAAATAATATTGTATTGAACTGTTGTTTCAGACACATAAATTTGAGTCTTATTTTTATTCAACATGGTTTTTATAATTGAAAGTAAAAAAAATAACCTCTCCTTTGTCATGTCTTCAATAATATCATTTTTTAAAAGTGGGACCAAATCGTTGTTTCCAATTCTAATGCATTCAGGTGTTAATTGTCCTAAATTTTGACTTTCTGCGATTTTTGTAGCTCTCCACATTAAATCCAATCCAAATCGGAGATCTCCGTGTATT
>JBHLMB010000163.1:4563-6382 GCA_048938565.1 Promethearchaeota archaeon
TGATATCGTCTGAAATTATATTATCTTTTAAGCTAATGCCTGCCCGATATTTTAGTATCTCGAAAATTTGTTTTTTTGTATACGGGTCAAAATGTATGATATTTCTTTGCAGCGTGCTTTGGGTACTAACATCAAGATTATTTAAGCTACTTAAATCTCTTACAATTCCAATAATTGATAAATGCTGTGATTTATTATAATAATCGTCATTTAAACGAGTTAAGGAATATATAAAATCACCACCTTTATTGATTAGGTAGCTTAACTCGTCTAAGACAATCACTAAATGCATTTTTTGCCTATGAAGCAATGTATTAATCATTTCTAAAAGATCTTGAGGAGAATATCCTCTTCTAGGAAATTTTTTATCAAAAGAATGAATAATTCTGATTAAGACCTTATAACTTGTGTGTTCCTTCCTACAATTAATGTGTACCACTTTAATAGGAACATCCATTTTAATTGCCGTTTTTTCAAGCATTTTTCCAAAACACTTAGCTGTAGCTGTTTTTCCGATGCCTGTTTTTCCCGATATCAATACTTTACGAGAAAGAATGTTAGGATTAGTCAATATAGAAAGAAATAGTTGGGATAATAAGGATAGTTCTTTTTCTCTATGAAGTAGCTTTTCTGGAATAAAATTTATATCTAATTTACTTTCATCCTTAAAAAGAGTGGGTTTTTTAAGTAATTCTTCAAAGTAATTTGCATTCATATTATCAAATACCACTTTTACTTCATTGAATGTTTTATATATTTTTAAGAGCGAATAGTGTAATGGTTTTCAGAATTTTGTCGGTTTAAGTATTAATAGAAAATAGATTTTAAAGTTCAATTGCTAAACCGCCAATTTTTTTATGTTTTGTCCTAAAACGCATATATATAACTCCAGTAATCGTTAAAAAGATAATAAGTACACTACAAAATATTAGAACGATGGTTTCGTCTGAAAGAATTTTTGTAGTGAATGTCTCAGTGATTTGTAAATTGTACTTAAAAATTGCAGAATTATATAGTTGAGAACTATTCACGCTGAAATAAATATCATAATATCCAATGTCAACTTCTACGGTTGAAATATTAATTTCAATTATGCCCTCTAAGCTCGTTAAATGAATCGCATTAATTATTGTTTTGTTATCTGAAACAATACTGAATGAAATTAATTGATTTGCAAGATGTATGTTGTTTTCTAGAGCCCCAATATAGAATTTAGCACTAAAATTCAGATAATCTCCCTTATTTAAAATATCTTTAAATCCAATAAGTTGACAGGAAAGATTTCTTTTCGATACTTGAATTTCTATCTCCTCAACATAATATTGAAAAGTTTGAGACGAATAGAAATTAAGATAGTAATAAAAAAGCTTTACTTTTAAAATACAATAAGAAGTTTCCAAATTCAAGGGTAATTCAGAGATATTGATTATCCATTGTCCTTCATAGAATCCAACCTGCTCATATATGGAAGAATTCCATAAAATCATATCTGATATATCAGTAATATGAATTTGGAGAAATGATAACTCAATAGCTTCGTTATATGTCAATTGCCAAGATGAATTTATTTCAATATTCTCGTCAATATAGTATAAATTATCATCAGTCGCAAGATAATATATTTCATAAGAATACGCATTACAATATTGTGTTAATTGCCCAAACAATGCAACTGATGTAATAATAAACAAGCATAGTTTTTTTCTTCTCACATCTTTTTTTTATTATTTGAATTTATAAATTACGATAATTTTTGATTTTCCTTCACGATTTAGTAAACCCTGGTTTGTTTCGAACAAGTACAGGAGCTTTTATTTAT
>JBHLMB010000164.1:0-6355 GCA_048938565.1 Promethearchaeota archaeon
GATAACATTTAGTTCATTTTATTTTATTTTATTTTATTTTTCAATTACACGAAACTATTGATACACTAATACTTTGGAATGAAAATAAATGAGTTTTAATAAATGATTATCTTAATTATTATAACATGCTTATCACTGGAATTGATCAAGAAAAATGTACTCTTTGTGGCCTTTGTAGGGAGGAATGTATCACCAGATTTTTCATCAATGAACAAAAACAGAAAATTGAATTTCAAGATCCTGATGGGAGTTGCATGCGGTGTGGTCATTGCATTGCCGTTTGTCTTGAGGATGCAATATTATACGAGGGCACTACGGATAAAACCTACTCGTTTGAAGAAATGAATACATTAGAAGAAATCATTTCATATGATGCTTTTTATAAATTCGCAAGAGCGCATCGTTCAATACGGCATTACGAAAAAAAACCAATATCTCCCGAGCTCTTGAAGAAAGTAGTGGATGTGATGCAATACGCTCCTACTGGACGCAACATGCGAACAGAAATGTACACGATCGTATCTGGAGCAGAGAAGCTGAAAGAACTTTCAGATGCCGCACTCGAAGTTATATCACAAGAACCAATGATGGGAAAAGCGATTGTCGCGTCGTTCGAAGCAAGGAAGTCTATGTATGATGTCCCGTTCTATTACGACGCACCTCACCTGGTTATCGTGTCCTCCGCTATTGACTTGCCACTTGAGAATTATAATATAGGTATTTCTGTTACTTATGGAAGAATAGCCGCTCAATCATTAGGTTTAGGAACATGTTGGAGCGGTTACACACAATTGGCAGCCAAAATGGACAAGAACATTCTCAAGATCGCTGGAGCTCCAGGATCCAAATGTGGTGCATTTACAATAGGATATCCCGCAATCAAGTACCAGCGCTGTCCACCTCGAACCCATAGGGCAATAAATGGATTGGAGGATGTGTAGTTTTAAGCTAAGATCAAGAGAAGAGAAATCAACATTTATGACGGATAATACTTGCAGTTTCTGTGGACTTAGCAAGAACATTTGTACATGCGAAATTGTCGTTCAGGGGGAGAAAGCCATAGTTATTGGTTATGAGAAGCTCTTGTCTTCATTATCTGATGTATTCAAGCACGAATGTAACTTCCAAGTCATTATTTGTGGAAACATTCATCAAGCGATTGAAATCTTAGAACACGAATATGAAGAAATCGCTTTTATTTTAATAGACATCAACAACACGAGTAAATATGATTGCAATATCGTGAAAAACCTTATAGAAGATAACCAATACATCGTTGTTTTAACGCTTTCTGCAAATAAACACGACGAAATTTCAATGAGTAAGATAGAATTTACTGATTAATTTAAAGAATCGTTGGAAGTTTTTTGCCTGAAAATATGATGTAAATATCAACAATAAATTTAATAAAAAATTGAGTTGTTATTTCAAATCCAATGCAAATTAAGAAATAAAAAAGAAATAGAAATTTCACTCGTTTATAAAGTAAAGATAAGAGTTGTCGATGTATTCCCTAGTAATTAAGCCGTGTTTCATTAATATTTCAAGTCTCTTGTCAATGGTTATTATATGTATGCCCAAGTCTCTTGATAGTTGCGTTTTGCTGATTCCAACATCGTTTTCTTTGAGATATCGCAAGATAGTTCCGTTATTTGATGTTAAATACGCCATTTTCACGCAAGAAAAATCCTCACTTGTAGCGTAAAACAAGTCGTGGTTGTCGAATTCTTGCTTCTCTATGAAATTAAACTTGATCAGCGTTTTAAGGTGCCACACAGTTACATGATGGCTCAGGTTAAGCTTGTTTTCTAGTTGGGTCAAGTAATTACCTGGATTGTTGCAAATATATTGATAGAGCGCGTTACGCTTGTGATTATTGAGAACATCGCTTCTCAATAA
Organism: Promethearchaeota archaeon; assembly: GCA_048938565.1. Lineage (GTDB taxonomy): Archaea > Asgardarchaeota > Lokiarchaeia > Sigyniarchaeales > SOKP01 > FT1-020. Next base: position 1,900 of record JBHLMB010000164.1, read on the forward strand.
GGTAGAACCCTCAACGAGAATTCTTTTTCTGACTAACGAGTAGAGTATCCTTTCGATTCCGGTAATGTTCACATTAATTGATAGTTTAGCGAATTGCGAGGTGATGATCGGTAATATCTTGTTGATGTCAAACGCCTTTTTTTCGTTCAAGTAATCACGAACGATTTCAAATACAGCCTTTTCCGAGTCTAATAGTACATTTGACATTTTCAGCGATCACCGTGAGTATTATTGTTTGTCTTTGACGGACTGCCCATCATTTCGCTCAAGTATTCGTCTCGTTCTTCAGGAGAAAGCGAAAGCATTTCCTTGAAAAATTCGAGCTTCTCGAACTCGCTTTCCCAAGGTAGCGATTCCACTCGTTCCAAGAAACTTCTTGAGACCACGGTAAGGGAGGTCTCACCTATTGCGGATAACGCCTTTAATAGTTTCTGTTCTTTTAGCAACCATGTAATCGTTTCCTCTTCGAGAAAATCCCGAGGGGTTAGGTTGTTAGTGTCAAAACCTTCCTTGACATAATCCTCAATGTCAATCTTGATTGGTTCGCCACATAACCAACAACCTTCGTTTTTATCTTCAACGATTTTCGCACACTTGAGGCAATACTTACACTTGCATCGAGGGCAGGAAAAAATTATGCCTTTAATGGGACCGCGATGTACTTGACACACATCGGTCTCTTCTTGAATGTTTATTTCCTTACTAGCCGTTTCAAGTTCTTTTAAATGGCCTGCTGCCGCCTTTTCACCCATATCAGTAAACATTGCATCGAGTTGAATTTTTTTTTGAGGTTGCTGTCCTTGTAATGCGCTTATCTTACGATCCTTACTTAATTTTCTTGAACTCTTAGTTTTTCGCCGGGAAACAATCGTGTAAGTCGAAACAGCAGATATTCCGATGGTACTCAATACGATGATTATAATTATGATAATAATAGTGATATCCGGTGGGTGGATGGGATCATCCATAAGGCGAATTTGCACGGATTGCGTTTGGTTGATATTTCCTCTTGCGTCTACTGCCCAAATGGTTATCGTATAAACACCTGCATCGTATTCGCTGTTATTATCCCATATTACGACCCAAGAACCAGAAACTTCAGACATCGGCAAGCTTAAATAAGTCGATGGCCCCAAAATCTGTGCTTGTACTTTAGAAATCCCTGAACTGCTATCGCTAATCGTTGCCTGTATCACCACGGAATCTGAGGGGTAAAATCTATCGCCATCGCTGATGTTGAATATGTTAACGCTTGGAGGTGTTGTCTCGCAATAATATTCCATTAGTAATATTGCTGAGAATGTACCAGATGGACCATACATTCTTAATTCACCACATAAATAAATATCAGTATTGTTAACAATAATATCGTTGCCGATAAAGTCATGAGACTCCCCCCAATTATCGTACCAAATTAAATCACCCGAATCACTATAGCAGGCTAAAAGAATCTCATGATTTTCGGTCTGATTCACGATTCCAGTGAGATATTTTTTTCCGTTTGAAGTAATTTCAATTCCCTTAAATACCGCATGGCTCCCCAAGGTAAAGAACTGCTCTTCTTGAAAGTGTCCCGTACTATTGTATGTCAAGAGAATTGCATCGCAACCACTAGACTGATCAGGTCCCGAAGTCCCACAAATATAGATATCATCTTCGTCAATTGCAATATCGTAAGCCACATCAAACGCATCGTTATCCCACGTTCTATTCCATTCGCATTGCCCCGATTCGTTGAACTTGAGGAGTAAAACATCGTAATTTAAGGTTGAATAATTATAGAATTGAACACCTGTCACATATATGTTGTTGTTATCGGTTGCGATCGATGTTCCCCATTCGTAGGACACATAAATGTCTGGCCCTTCGTATCTGTAGTTCCCTCCCCAAGTAATCGTGGATTGTAAGGTACCACTTTTCGAGTATTTCAGGATTAATATATCGACTAATCCCTCCAAACTATTATTCAATGCCAATAGATAGATGTTATCGTTAGTATCTATTACGATATCAGATCCAGCAGGACTAGAAATAGGTGCTTCATAGATTTCGTTCCATATTTCATTACCGTCTTTATCCAGCTTTACTAAAAAGTATTCATGCGAAGTATTATAGAGGAAGCAACTCATGTAAAGAAAACCCTCGCTATCAAAGTCCAAACCAATACGATCGTAGCGTGCTATGGAGCAATTATCCCATGTGATATTCCAGACTTGATTACCTCCCGAATCGTATTTTATCAGAAAAATCCCATAATCATAAATACTACTGGAATTTTCATAATATCCCGCTACATAGACATCTCCAGAATTATTTGCAACCATATTACACGCATCACAGGAGCCAAGACCATCGATGGCAGCCCTCATCCATCCAGAATATCCTTCAGGAGGAGGAATTACTTGAAAGTAGTGATATTTTAATACGAGGATGCTACGATTCGTCGATGTCTTGTTATTATTATTTCCACACACGAAAATATTAAAATCATCGCCGACATCTATTCCCGTGCCTATATTATCTTCGTTAAGAACGGCGTAGCTATAAGACCAAACGAGATCTCCCGTATTTGAATATTGTGCTAATAACAATTGCGTGTCACTTATAGAGCCAATAGAACCCGTGATAAATACCGTACCGTCTGGAGCGACATCCGCGCTATAGAAAGAGTAAGAACCAACACCACCAAAACCATCAGGGATTACCTCAGATTGCAGAACTCCCGTATTATCGTAAATTAATAAATATCCTTTTGTTCCAGTCGTTCCTACAACATATATGTTATTTGAATCATCGGTAACTACATCATATGTATCATGATATATTGTTTCTCCGTTATCCCAGAGTTTATCCCATTGGTAATGCCCCGAGCTATTGAATTTTACGAGGATGGTGGAAACATTTGATACAACAGAATTATTATACATATAAGCGTGAAGTCCAGCTAAATAAAGATTGTCATCAGAATCTATATCGATTCCCACGGCTATTTCTGTAGAATCTAAAGTATGGGTTCCATTAAAGAGGCTTTCTTTTGCCCAGATATTTTCGCCTAATAGTACGCCCTCGTTGCTATAATTTAGCATTAAAATACCCGTATATGTACTGACATTTAGTGCAATTCCTAATACCATGATGTTATTATTTGAGTCTAGTACAATATCCAATCCCAATTCGTCCAACGCAAAACCCCTGTCGTAAGTCTTGTTCCATAAAATTTCTCCATCTTGGTCGCATTTTGCCAATAAGACATCCGAATGACCCGCTCCTGAATTTGCGGTAGCACCGATATAGATGTATCCATCATCATCAATTGCAATACCACAAAAACCAACCGCAAAACTCGTTGATAGATTTTCCCAAGTATTGTTCCATATTTCTTCTCCTTGCGAATTATATTTAATCAACACGGGCCAAGAAGTAGTGTAATACTCGTCATCGACATATTTTGCAACATAAATATCACCACTATAGTGAATAGCGATATCCCCCATAGAATAAGAAGATTTTAAGGGCGTTGTAGTGTTCCATTCCCATCCACTCCCTGGTAATGGGCTTGATATATCAAGATCAAGCAAAGTTTGTCTTTCATACACGGGATCGGGGTTAACTACCTCTGGAGAATAGAGAGATAGCCCTGAAAATAATCCTAAAAGCAAGAAAAAGAGCATAAATGATTTCTTTACAGCGTTTCTATGTTTAATTCGTTTATTCATTTTATTCAACTTATTAAATATTAGATAGTCTTTAATATTTAATTTATGAAGTAGATTCTATTTAAATGGGTTTGGCGCAAATTTATAGTACCTAAATGTGGATTTTATTTTTTTTTTTATAATTAGGACTAAAATTTAAAATGGATGGCTTATAATGTTAGATTTCAGCGAGTTTGTAGTTTTATGAAATCAATACAAGTATTAAATCCCAAAAAAAAATTATGAAATATATTAATAGTGCTATATGTGATTCCAATAGAAAAAAATAAAAAAAAAGTTTAAGGTTTCTTTTAGTCAGAAAGTATAGATAATTAAAAATTTTGAAATTGAAAAAGTCATATATTTCTTGATTATAAAAAGCTTTTATTCTCTTCCAAGAATATTATCGGCAAATTTTTGTCTTTCAAAGACCTCAAGATCGTCGTATCCCTGGCCAATGCCAACAAAAATTATCGGTTTTTTCGTTTCGTGAGTAATCGAAAGTGCAGCCCCTCCGCTTGCATCTGCGTCAAATTTAGTCAAGACGCTTGCGTCGATGCCAATATTTTTTCCAAATTCCTTAGCTTGATTCAGGGCGTCATTTCCAGCAAGACTATCAGCGATAAATACCTTAAGATCTGGTTCAGACACTCTCACGATTTTTTGAAGCTCCACCATCAGATTTTTATCGGTAACCTGCCTTCCTGCCGTGTCCACGAGTACGACATCAACTTTCTTAGCTCGTGCGTGGTTAATGGCGT
>JBHLMB010000165.1:0-6351 GCA_048938565.1 Promethearchaeota archaeon
ATATTCTCTAGCTAGGTCTAAGATTTCTTTACTTTCACTATAGACCATTACTTCCTTGAAACAATTAACTTCTGATAGTGTTATCAACATGTCTTCAAGCATTGCAATTGTAAAATCAATTATTTGTTCTCTAGTAAAACAAGTTTCTAATCTTGATTTTGATTTTTTGAGGGACGCAACTGGTATTAATAAAATTGTCATTTTAAAAAATCGATTTTTTAGAGATAGATTGTTAAATATTTATTGATATTATGCTCAATTATAGAAAGCTTTTATCAATTACTTAAAAATAGGAATTAAAATTTTATTTCATATTGTTAATGATTTTAATTGCCAAAATTTTAAAAGCCTCGTCCACATTTTCGTTTAATTTAGCGGATGTTTCTATATAATCGACACCTATAGATTCAACTTTTTTTTTAATGGCATCCTCGTTGACATTGCGGGGGAGATCGGATTTATTACCAACGATAATAAATGGTATATCTCCACTCAATTCTTTGAGCTTAGAAATCCAAAAATCAAGGCCATCAAAAGAATCTTTTGAATCCAAGTTAAATATGACGAGTGCGCCAACAGCTTGATTAAAGTAATATTCGTTTGCAAAGAGCTTGTCTTTTTGACCTCCTAAATCCCATAGATACAATTTTAATCCCTTACCTTTTATAGACTCCTTGAGATTTTCGTCTTCAAGGTCAATTTCATCAATCATATCGTTAAGGTCGATTTCTTTTATGAGAAAATTTGCGCCTATTGTTTGAATGTAATCGTCTTCAAATTTATCATCAACATATCGTGCGAGGAGACTTGTTTTTCCCGCTCCTGCCGAGCCACATAATATCACTTTACCTCGAAAGCTCATTGGTAAAAACACCTTATTTTGTCGTTTGATACAACTTTTGAGTTATATTTGTTTAATTTTCTTTATTTTAAAAACTTTAATTTATGTTTTTCCAGACTGGATTGAAGTTTTCTTTGCAGACCGTGATGTTAATGCTATTAACTTGCATTGTGAATTGATGAAATGCCTGAACAAGTGCTCGTATCCAATGACTTGTCTATCTTTACCATGTTCCAACCATAATCCTGAAGTATATTCAGGTGCCTCAACAATTTGGTCTAGTGTAGTTAGCAAGAAATCGTTATCTGCAATTAGTAATCCAAAAGGAATTACAGAAGCACCTTCAATCGAATGGACTACTATATTAATTTTCAATAGTTTCTTGATTTCTTCCTTAAGAACCTCGTGATATTTCAGGGCAATGACTATTTGAATATTCTCGTTAGAAAATTTCTTATTCCATAATTCCTTGAATATCCAATCAGAACTTCCTTTTGATAGCTCTTCCATCAATAAATCTGGAGTCACAACAAAGAAGATACGTTTTTCAGCCTCTCCAATCAACTCTTTTATTTTTTTCCGAATTTTTTCCCGTGAATTAATCGCCCAGACTCGCGGTTCTGATTCTTCGTCGTCAATTTTTAAATCTGAAATCATTTTTTCTAGTTCCATAGTATCAGAGATTTTTTGCTTATAATCCTCTCGAATAGATTTAAAGATCCTATCCACGGGAATGACTTGATAGTTTGCACCCCTTTTAACGGGTTCTTTTTGAATGTATCCTTTTTCTATTAGTCGGTTTAGAGAATCATACACTCTAGCACGATCAACGCCTGAATTACGAGCAATATCTGCAGGGCTTAATATTTTATATTTGCACAATGTTAGTAATACTTTCGAGTCGTTTTTAGTAAAACCTAATTCTTGAAGGGAGTCTTCAATTTCGGATTCCATCATCGTTGCTTGATTCAAATAAAAGTGTTTGATTCTTATTAATTAAATACTATTATACAAATCTAAAAATTCATATTTAATTTTTTATTTTTCATTTAAAATTAAATGTACAATTTTCCAAAACAGTCTAATAACTTGTAATAGATATTTAGAATCGAAATTATAGAACTAAAGACTTTAAAGATAAAGATAAAAAAATCTCAACCTTAATCTTATAAAGTCTTTACAATTAATATATCAAATTAAAATTAATATTTTGAATAGGATTGATTATTGATTTGTTAATAAAATATACTATCTCAATAGAAAAAATAATAGTTAAAAGGAAATAAATTTTATCGATAAAAATTTTGTCGGTAAAATTAATTTAACGAAGGCGTTTTCACTGAACCGAAAAACTATCATTAAAATTCCGAAATATATCGATTCGAACCATAATATTTATATAATAGAATTGTTAAGTAATAATTAATAACTAAAATTAAATTACAAATACTTTGAAAAATATTAGTGGAGGAAAATATTATGGCAAAAAAGAAAGCACCAGCAAAGAAGAAACCAGCTCCTAAGGGTAAAAAGTCAGATGCGGGTTACATCGCAAAAGCCCCTATTCGAAGATTGATGAAAAAAGAAGGCGCTGATTTGGTTGCTGCAGAAGCTTTGGATAAATTAATTGGTTTTTTGGAAAAATCCGCAGCTGACGCAACGAAAAATGCAATCAAAATCTGCAAAGCTGATAAGAGGAAAAGGGTTACCGCTTCTGATATTCGTAATGCAACTCGAAAATGAATTCGGTTATGTAAGTTAGATTTTTTTTTCTTTCTTTTATAATTTTAAGCGATAATATCAGTGCTATTTTGAAAAAAAATTATCATTCAAATAATTGTGAATGTTATCTTCAATCTTTTTCTTTACATCTTCAAGTCCCTCTACAGTTATCCTTGATTTACCCACTATATCGATAAATCCTAGTTCGCTTCCATAGCGAGGGACCACATGAAAATGAATGTGTTCAATACTGCCTCCTGCTTGACGCCCTTGATTCATACCAATGTTATATCCTTTGGGTTCATATAGATCATCAATCATGAGCTGAAGCCCTTGGATTATTCTTGAGATATGCATTAATTCTCGTCTCGTGAGATCGATATATTTCAACACATGCCTAATAGGAACGACCATTATATGAGCGGGATTATATGGATAAAGATTCAAAACAACGAACGCTATTTCGTCTTGATAAACTTTTAAGGATACAACCCTTTCGTCGTTATCACGGATGGAACAGAGGATACAATCCACCTTAGGCCTATCTTTTCCTTGGGCGTATTCTAATTTTCCGAGAGCTCTCAACCAATTATTAAAAACCATAGATGTCCCTCACTCGATAATGAGATTTTTAACTATATAGAGAAAAATCTGTCCCTGAATTGAAATTTCTTGGTTCGTATAATTCTCCCAATTCCATATTCTCCGAACAATATTCACTTAGTAATAAATCTCCATACATTGCACAATTAAAAACTCTTCGAATGCTCTGATATAATGCATTTTTTGATATTGTACCGTCGTTTTTTAAGAAGATTTGATCAACTATCTCATAGCGACCATTCAAAATATCTATTCCAAAAAACACATCCTTCATAACAAGATATTTTCTTAAGGTTTGAAAAAAATCTTCTTTTTCGTCCATTGATTCTAATATTTTCACTTGATCATCATTTATTTCCGTACCAATATATATCAAGATGCAATCCTTTTTTTTTGGTCGAAATACTTGCATCAAATGTCCGTTATTAAAACCAGGAGGAAAAGTAAAAGAATATCCAAATGCTAGATTTGGATTTGATATTTCATCCTTGTAGATACCTTCTTCATCAAGGTATTTCCGAATTAGGGCTTCAATCATAATCTTATTATTATTAATCATTTATATCAATATTTCAATAATAATATCTAAATGAGTTATATTTTACATAGACTTGTATCTATATATATTTTTAGAGATTTTTGTTCTGATTGAAAACTTTTTCTAATGCTTCTATTGCTTCCGTACCTTCAATTCTCTCGAGAGCATTAGCAACACTCTTACATATTTCACTAATAAAATCCTGCAGAAATTAAAACATAAGTTTAATACTTACCTCGAGGCCGTATTTGGGGTTCAACACCCGCCTCTTGTAGTTTTTGAGTGTTTTCTTCTAATTCTTCTTTTGAAGAGCAATATATGATTTTTAATGTATCTACCTCAACAAATAGATTTCCAACAATGCCTAATCCTAAGAGCTGGTTATCTTTTCCTATGAAAGTGTTGTCAATACCCATTTTTATGGCTTGAGTACCACCATCTAGCTCAACTAATTGTGGTTGGCAAGCAGTGTAGCCAGGACCCACATGTTGGAGAAGGTAATTCATCAGTGCGTAATCTATCTCGTCGTTAATTTCTCCCTTTTCTTGGATGATTTTTACTACTTTGGGAATCGTGGTGTTTAGGGTCATTTTATTTTTTACTCGATTTTTTAATCTTTAAAAAAGGATTTGGATATTATTTCCAGTTTTCAACAGTTACTTTATCAACGCTGTGTAAGGCACAATTATTTTCTTCCAACTTTTTCGTGATCTCTTCCATCGATATATTTCCAGAACCTGCAATGGTAATGGTTATGGATGTTGTTTTTTGATCAATTTCTTCAACCTTGATTTCAACGAATTTAACACCTGTAAGCACCTCTAAAGTCCTCGCTAATTGGTCTATACTAGGTTGGTGTGGTTTTAACACATCAAGAGTATATTCAATTTTCATTTTAATCTTTTTTTATGCGGTTATGTGATTTTTTTTGATATATCACTAATAGTCAATAAGATATTAAAACATTTTTAAATCAAAGGAGGGATTCTATTGTTTTTATAAGTTTATTTGGGATCTCATTTTCGTCAATAACAACATCAGCGATTTCAAGGGCTTTTCCATTAGCTAATTGAGAATTGATTCCAATCGAATGAGCACCTAACTTTATTGCACCTTCTATATCCCTCAAATGGTCTCCTATCACAATGATTTGTGAAGGTCGAACTCCCAAGTTTTCGCATATGAAGTTTAAATGATCTGGATGGGGTTTTAGGTTTTCAACAACATCCCGTCCAGCAATCAAGTCAAAATATTTTAGAAAATTTACTTTTTCAAGCGATAATCTTGCGTTTATTCCGTGATTATACGTGTAAATCGCTTGCTTGAGACCTATATTTTTATTATATTCGAGTACTTTCTGAATTCCTTGTATTGCGGAAGCTTCGAGAGCAGCTTCTCGTTCAATCGATACAACGACATCATCAATATCCCTTACAATCTCATCGATTTTTTGGATCGAAAATCCTCTCGCGCTAAATAGCTTCCTTGCTTGTCGAACTGTTTCTATTATGCTATTTTCAAGAGAAAAAAGTCCGCTTTGCATCCCGTTTTTTTGCAAGATTTCAAAGGCCTCCTTTCTTGCGCGTAAAAAATTAATTTTAAAATGGATGAGCGTTCCATCTAAATCCCATGCAATGGCCTTTATCGTCTTTTTTTTCATTTAATACATCAAATCCGTATAAATAGGGCCCTGCGGGGTTAATTCAGACTTCTTGAGCTTAATCGCACTGACATTAAAAATACCAAAATCGTCAGACTTCTTTTCTTCTAGTATTTTTTTGAAAGTACCCATTGTTTTATAATCGATTCTTTTTTTATTCAATCTTGCGATAGTTAAGTGTGCTTTAAATTTCTTTTTCGTATCTCGCTCAATATTTAATTCTTTATATAATCGGTTCTCTATGGTATCTTTAATATTTTGCATAAACTGGACATCCCCCTTTAGCCTTACCCAAATAACAGAATACTTATTAAATTGCCCGACACCCATAAGACGATATTGAATAGTTTTGTCATTTAAGTATTTATCATTTACTTCTTTAACGATCTTATAGATTTTAGGAGCTTGTACTTCGGTAATATCCCCTAAAAATTTAATAGTCATATGAAGGTTTTCAGGTTTTACTACATTTATTTTTTTTTGGTTTGTTTTCAATCGTAGGGTAAAATTTTCTATAAGTTTAATGGATTCCTTATTTTTTAATTCTACTGCAATAAAACTTCTTATTATGGTCATATTTTAACGAATTATTGTTATTTTTTCTAAAATGATTATTTGTAAATAATCTCATTTTTTGTTGTAGAGGCAGGTACTATCCGTAAATTATAAAGTATATATTTAAATGACAAAAGTTTCATATTCTCTTTAGTATAAGAAGTAATACTAACAAATATAATTACAGTCTTTAAAAGAATCATAGGATGATGCCACATCATTCGAATTCTCATTGTAAAAAAATCAAATATAATAAGTCTAAAGCGAAAGTATGAGACAAGTTAAAGGATCAATGATGAAAAGCTTTATCAGACCTGCTAGAGCAAATAAAACTGGGATATATCAAGAAAGTCTCACCGACGAATGGAAAAAATCGTTGATAGAAAGGATTATCTATCGTTCAAGCATAGGATGTTCGGATTATCCTCAGGC
>JBHLMB010000166.1:0-6348 GCA_048938565.1 Promethearchaeota archaeon
GAACCAATTTACAACGAATCCAAAACAATGTAGTATAGACCATATTATCATTCAAGACTAAATATAATATATACAACAAGAGGAAACTTCTTATTTATAATTAAGGCAATAGTTTTTTATTTAAACACTATAGTAAACATCGTGCCGTTTCCGCTTATCTATGGCTCGCTCATAAAAGATTCCCTATCGTTAGCGTCTAAATCGTCGAAAATTATGGGCAAGACCATCCAATAACCCGATATTTTTGGTTCCTCTGAAATGTTCTCAACATCTATTGAATTAATATTTAATGGTGTTATGGAGATAATTTCAGTATAAACACACGCTTGATTAATAAATCTAATAAAAAAATAGTTTTTTTTTTGAAATCTAATCGTAAGGTTTCCTTTTATTAAAGATTTCCTAGAGCATTTCAATTATACTGTACCTTAAAAACAATAATCAATCGCTTATAAAATAACCTAAAGCTGTTAATTAACAGTGTTTATTTATCAACTAGTTTTAGTTCAGATTTTTCATAGAAATGATTCTTTTTAATCACAAATAAATTATTATTTAACAAAACCAGCAAGAAAAAATATATAATCCAAAAATCAATATTTCGAAATTAATAAAAGTAATAAAATATCACATGTTTTTCAATTTATCATTTAATAAAATTGAGAATGAATCAAATTCATAAATAGGTAAAAAAAATGGTACAATTAAATGAAGTATGGATAGTTGATTACGCTCGAACGGCATTCTCTCGATCGAGACCTGGCGCTCCTGAGAGAGATGTTTTCAGCGATTACAGGAATGAAACGCTTCTCGGAACTTTATTGATAAAAATGTTCGAGAATAATCAATACCTTGGCGGAAAGCCCGTTGAAAAGAAAGATGTTCAAGAATTTGGTATAGGAACAGCAATGGGTGTCCACACCGGTTGGACATATGGGGGTCGCTATCCTATATATTTTGCAGACTTTCCCGTTGAAACCTCTGCGTTTTTCATTGACAAGCAATGTGCTTCAGCAGGAGCAGCTCTTGGGTTTGTTGCAATGCAAATTATGACGGGTCAAATTGATATTGGAATGGCCACGGGAGTCGAACACATGACGAGAATTCCAATGAATAACACTTGGATTGCTCCTTGTTGGTATATGACTGATCCAAACGATCCTGCATATAAACCCCATCTTGACTTAAGGAACGCAGCAAATATGCTCCAAACTGCCCAGAGATTATACGAAGAAGAAACGCCTTATTTCACGAAAGAAATACTTGATGCATTTGGCAAGAGATCCCACGATTTAACTGTTGAAAGTCACGAAAAAGGTTGGTTTAAGGGTGAAATCATTCCTCTCGAAGGTCACGCTGATGGTAATCCAGAAGAAAGAATGATGATCGATAGAGATATGGCAGCTAGAAAATCAACTATGGAACAAATGGCTGGATTAAGAAGATTATCAAAAGCATTTTACTTCGAAAAAAATATTCGAGGAGAAGATATTGGTGGAAAAGAAGGATATACTAAAAGGGAAGGCACGGAAGAAGGTGTCATTACCGCTGGAAATTCCTCTCCTTTAAATGCTGGAGCTACGGCGTGTATGTTAATGAATGCTGAAGAGGCTAAAAAACGAGGTATGGAGCCCCTTTCAAGAATTGTTTCAATGGGTTGGGCAGGAGTAGATCCACGTGTAATGGGTCGAGGCCCCGTGCCAGCTTCTAAAATCGCTTTGGCTAAAGCTGGATTGACAGCAGACGATATCGATTATTGGGAAATAAATGAGGCATTCTGCATAGTTGCTTTAAATTGTATGAAAGCTTTAAATATTCCAGAAGAAAAAGTCAATATCCACGGAGGCGCTAGTGCCATTGGACATCCACTAGGGTCAACGATGGTTCGATTAACTGGTACTGTATCAAGAATCATCAAGGAAAAGGGCGCAAAATACGGTCTTGCCAATGCCTGTATAGGTGGTGGACAGGGTTTAGCTGTTATAGTTGAAAACCTCGATGCGTAAATATTTAACCGCATCAAATATTTCTTTTTTTTATTTAAAACTTATCATAAAAGGATTAAATCTGAGAGATGATTTAAATTAAATAATTTCAAATTTAAATCAATTAATTGAAATAATAAGTACCTAGATAAAAAAATTCAGGTTCCAAAAATGGTAGAAAAATGCGCTTACCATTCAATGAAAAACCATTCTACGAAAAAATGCGAATTTTGCTCAAAGTTGATTTGTAGAGAATGTAAAAAAGTGTATCAATTAAAACACGCAGATGGTGACGATGATGTCGGAGGAAGTTGGTATATTCAGCATGTGGTATGTACTCCTTGTTATTATGTTAACAGCATCAAAGACTTGAAATCAATGGGTAAATATTGCTCTATCATTATTGCTGCCTTATTTCTCGGTGGTCCTATAGCAATTATAGTCAATTCAATAATTAATGGGCTTGAACTTTTCGATACTATGATTCAAGTTAGCACTTCCTTATTTTTTGGAGTCATGTTTTTAAGTATGGTATTTATAAAATTATCACGGCACCAAAAAAGGTTAAAGAATTAGTCGCTAAAAAAGAAGAGTTTTATATGAATTCTTCAGAGGCATTTCGTTCAATAGATAATGGTGCCTTAAAATGTGCGAATTATCCCACTGTAGATGCCACATCGCAATGCGATTATTGTATGAAGATTTTATGCTCCGAATGCCGAATCATATATGAGCGAGATCACTCGGAAGATTCTTATAATGGTAATGCCACCTGGTATTCAGAATACTCAATATGTCCTGCTTGTTATAACAGTAAGATTAAGAAGTAAAGATTTTATAGTTTAAAATTTTTTATAAATGAGTTAATATTGAAAAGAGCATAAATATAATGAAAGATTATGTTAGTATTATTAAGCACGATGAAGATGATTCTCCATCCTTACATGAACGGATATAATTGGGAGGCCTTACTTGAATACTATTTAAAAATCCACCATCCCGATATTCACGAGGGCATAGGACACAATCCTGAAGCAGACATGTATATTGCATACTATGAAGGCATACTCGAAAACGAGCAGAAAGTAGAAAATTAACCAATATAATTGAAGACTTGATGAAAAATGAGCAAAAATTATACGAATTAGTGAAAAACAATGGAGATGATGTTGAATGGGATTAATTAAAATGCGAAAATATTGAATTATTTAAATGCCTTTTGTTATCAATATCGAATGCCAAATAAGTAATTAGAGAACACGATTAATAACCCGAGTCGCGACTGTGATTTTATTTATTTAAATTTGATACTTTAATTATTTATATTTAGAATCTATTATAACAAGCCATTGTCGATATCTTCAAGGAGCTCTTGTAATCGATTCTTGTTTATCTCTAAAAATTCCCCATCAATTTGGAATCCATATTTTTCGCACCAGTCTAATATATCATCTAAGTCGTCCTTGTCGATATTTAGGTATTTTTGGATCATTCGAATCTTAACTTTTTTTGAAGCTTTTAGAAGTGCCTTCAATTTATTAAAGTCTATCTTTGATTCAGGATTGTTTAAATTCATCATTTTTAGTTCCTCTCGAAGGGAACTCTCCGCAACAGAAGCATAAACAAATAAAGGGTCTATTTTAAGTGCTTTTTTATAGAATTTTAATGCTTTTTCAAAATTTGCATCTTTTTCGTAAAGTAACCCGATGTTATAATAGACATGTTTATAGTCTGGTTTCAATTTAATTACCTTGTTATAGCATTCCAGAGCTGTTTGAAATTTACCTAAATTAAATAAAGCAATTCCTTTATTGTATATGGCCTTGTAATTATCTGGATCGAGTAAGATGATTTTTTCAAATATTTTAATAGATTTTTCATATTCTTCTATATATTCATCATTAAGGTAATAACCATATCTAAATAGAATATCGATATATAAATCATTTAATTGTTCGTCTTTTTCATTTATATCTAAGAGTTCTTCGCATATTTGAATTGCTTCCTTAAATTTTTCCTCGTTTCTTAATCGCTTTAGATCATCGATTATTTTATTCTTATCTTTCATGTTTGTTAATATTAGAGTATTGATATTAAGAAAAATATCCCTTCAAACAATAAATTTTCTTTTATTTTAAATAAACACTTATTTTTAAAAGGAATATTTAGATCTAATTGTAAATTAGGATAAATTAGAATATAAAAATAAAAAAAATTAGAGAAATGTGGAGTGGTTTAAAACTCAGGTTTTAAACCACTCCACATAAAATGCTATACGTTTGTCTAAAGAAGGCTAAAAGTGTCATGTTAAGTAGATTAATGACATAATCGTTCGAGTAAGGTAGGATCCACGAGTTCTTTTGGCTCCCAACCTTTACTTTTTAGATAGGTCATTACTCCGTCTTTGATATTAATAGGAATATCTGCTTCGACTCGAATAAATTTTTCCAAATCATTGGGGAAATCCACGCCCTTATATTTGCGTTCGAGATCGATCCAGTGAGAAAGTTTGATCATCCTTCCTTTTGAATTATCCGCAGGTCTCAAGCATAATTTCGCTGTCAAACATATTGCTTGTTCTATTGATTCTGCAGTGGTTAATAAATGTTCTGGACCGGGACCGATAAGATGACCGGATGTTCCATCCCTTGCGTTATAGACTTTCCATACATCTTCGTCATAGGATTTTCCGATATACATTCTTCTATATTCAGATGAATGAGGACCACATATGGCAGGAATGCCCATGCCATTACAACTGCTTGCAATACTTGCGGCTTTTTGACTCATTGCTCCTCAAGCTACACCACAAGCCCCTACACGGTTGAGTATATAATCTGAAATTTCCTCGTAATTTCCTCGCAGTGGACGTCTTGCGAAAATATTTGCGATTTTTATAGCAGCACCGTTAATGTGAGGATTACTGACACAGCTACCAACATTGACTAGTCCTCCCCTATCAAAATTTCCTGGATATCTATCGTAAAGTGTTTTACCCTCTTCATCTTTTACGAGTCCTATGTCCATTGCTCCGCAACCAGAAACGACAACTATGTAATTCCTTTTCAGAAATTCTTCCGCCATCATGTATAGTTCTTGGATTTCTTTTGCGTAATTTGCACAACCAATTATTGCAACTACTCCTGGAATCTCTCCTAATACCACTGGAGCGCCTACATTTCGTATTTCAACATCTTGAATGGGGCCACGACCTGCTCTCATGTTAAACGTTTCATTGCGAATCTTATTTCTTGCAGCATACATTATGAGGGTCAATGGTGAGACTTCTTTCATACAATCAGATTCACATCTCCCACAATCTAAACAAGAGTCAAAAACTCCTTCCAAGATCGAAAAATCACCCTTTTTTACTAAACCTACACCTTCGACTAAGGGCAAATCGTTAGGGCAATTTCTTTGACAATTTCCACAGCCATTGCATTTCATTGCCATGTCAATACAACCTTGTTCGTCAGGAATACCACTTTTTCCAGCTCTTATTGGTTTCACTTTTATTGCGGTCTCTACGGCAACCTTTCCAGCTTTAATTGGATCGAGTATTAAAACTCCATCAGCTTTTCCGCTTACCAAATCTGCTATAATTTCTTCAGCAGGATCGTTTGTCCTATCGGGAAGCCCTCCCATGTTCTTTTCATTAGTGGCTATGAATGGCGCATTAACTAATTTTGCTTGTTCATAACTTCGAAGATTGACGCATTGTTCGTCTACCATGACAACATCGGCTAATCCTGAGCGAATATAGAACATTTGGCGCGAGAGGGATCCAACGATTTTTGCACCATCAAAATATCTCGTTAAATCAATAGCAGTACAGCATATTGCACCGACATCTACCTTGTCTTCTAATCCATTTTCTCTCATGTAATCAACTAATTCAATTCCTGGTGCTACATTATGACCAATCATTAAAATAGTCGATTTATTTTCGAAATCCATTGTACCCATACCCAATTCGATAATTGGCACATCAGGATCTCCCATGGGAAATCCATAAGCAGCTATTTGCACGGCATCAGAAATTTCCATTCCTACGGCATCTGCCAAGCCTGCTAAAAATGCCTTAGACTCGTAATCTAAATGATTAGATTCCTGTCCCGTGTGTCCTGCGGCTAATAGATGAGTTATAGTGTAATGAACCCATTCCATTGCCGTTTCAAGATCTTCAAGGCATTCTGGTTTCATTCCAACGATTAATCTAGTGCAAGGCATTTCGACGGCAATATTATGACCAAAATTTATCTTTACATTTCCATATTTTTCTTTTAACCAATGTAAAAGATGATCACCATGCGCACTATGGCATGAAGCTCCAATACAACATGCAATCTCTACAATTTTCGCA
>JBHLMB010000167.1:0-6028 GCA_048938565.1 Promethearchaeota archaeon
TGCATATAACAGTTTTATATAGCTTAATTTTCTATTTTGTGCTGAGGATTTTAGGATTTTTTGTATCTATCGATTTTTATTACAGTACTAAAAACAAGAGATTTATATGCTTTACATTATCTTGGTTATTATTTGCATTAGCAGGAATATTTCCAATTTTTGCTGAAATATCGAATATGGAGATCCTAAGAGATCTACTATTACTTCTCAATGTCATATTTGCTTCTATCGCAAGTCAATTAATGTTATTTGGAATATTTTCATACTTTTTGATCATTCCAATAAAGATTATGAGTGTTTTTCTTGTCGTAATACCTATTGCTCCATTGATCTTGTATGTTTCTGTCGGGATATCAGTCGCAACCCGAATTGCTATTCTCTATCTCAATGTTGTTTATATCACATCAATAGTAGGACCCTCGATTTGGCATACATCTTTTAAAAGCAAGGTAGGAAAAAGCATCCGGTGGTATTATGCATTGCTTGCGTTTTTTTTCCTTTATTTTCCTATTTCAATCTTAATACTCTTGCAAGGTTATAGTTATGGGCTGTATGATAGTAATGACGATATCTTAATTATTTTAAATTATGCTCCTCCTTTTATTGCTATGCTCACTATCTTGATTTTTCTCATTCATATTGAATATAATAATAATAAGATATTGAAAAACAAGTTAAAAGATAAATACTCTCACGAGTTAGGAAACATACTCCAAGTTATTTCGGGGGCGGCAGATGTTATAAAACTTGATGGTATAGTGAATCAAAGAGACTTGGAAATATATGAATTGATGAAAAAGAAGTGTAAAGACGCTGGAATTATAATAAAAAACATAAGAAAATTTATTTAAAGCTCAATAGGATCTCTTATTGCCTTTATTATTAATAAAGAAATATAAAAAAATCTTTTAGTAATACAAATATGAAAAGATAAAATTTCAATTTCCTTGAAGTAAGGTAAAATTTTATATATTTTAATTAGTACAAATGAACTAAAGAAATTTGAGTTGAAATCAATGGGAAAAGAAGACAAGGACAAGAAGGACAAGGACAAGAAGGACAAGGACAAGAAGGACAAGGACAAGAAGGACAAGGACAAGAAGGACAAGGACAAGGAAAAAAAAGAGTCTCAATTAGGTGCTGAATGGAAAATTAATGTGAGCAAGAATCTTGATAATATCATAATTGCTTATGAAAAAATTGTGAATATCTTTAATGATATTGATAATTACCTACTGAAAGAAGTGAACTCCAAGGAAGAGTTTGAAGAAAAGGTTAGAGGGTTAATTAAAGACGTGCCTGAAGCCACTCAAGAGATTTTTACAACTTTCTTAAAATCCCTTCCTTAAAATTTCTAAATTTTTTTTTTGATTTTTATTGGCAGAGGACGATGGAACAAGAACTAAGATTCAATTAAGGTAACATCTAACTTGACTTTTGAATTTTTAATACTTTTAATAAGGTGTTTTAATCCATCTTCTTTTAAAAGGAGCTCTAATAAATTTTGATAAAGTCCAATAATGTTATCCTGGCCGATTTTAAAGTAGATATTATCGTTTGTCTCTCCATAAGTTACGCTCAGTACTTCGTAAAGTCCTATCAATGACTTTTGAATTTGTTCAAAATTTCTTGTAGCTTGAGTTTCCAATTCTGTTTTAGTTTTAGTACTTGTTTCATTCATATGTTATCCTTACTTGTGAAAAGAATTGGAGCAAAAAAAAAAAATCGAATATCGAAATAAATTTGTTTTTATTTTCGATCATTTTTCTATAAAAATCATTTTAATGATTACATAATGTTATTTGAATGTCTTATTTTATTCTTGTTGATATGGGAGTTATATTTTATATTGGTAAATTTTTTTTTCTTTAATCCATTTTAGAAAATACCGAAATATTACAATATATCAGAGAATAAGTTGCCAATTAAGGATACTCGCTTTATTAAAGAAGATGGAAGGGTATTGATGCTTGGAAATGAGGCTCTCGTGAGAGGATGCTTAGAAGCGGGAGTGTCTTATGTCTCACAATATCCCGGTACACCTACGAGTGACATTGGAGAATATTTCCATCAAGTTCTGGATTCAAATTCCGAACTACGGAAATATTTAGTGCATCATTGGGCAGTTAATGAGGCAGTTGCGTCTTCATCGTGTGCTGGAGCAGCATGGACTGGAGTAAGAGCCTTAAATCCAATGAAACATGTGGGCATGAATGTTGCAAGCGACGCGCTTAGCGTTATAGCTTTAAACGGCCCAAATCCTGGAGGTTTGGTTACTGTCGTAGGTTCTGATCCAGGAAGTCTTGGTTCCCATCAAGAACAAAATGAGAGGTTTTACGCTTGGATGTTTCACTTGCCTACTATTGAACCCCACACGCCTCAAGAATGTAAAGATTGGATAAAGCTTGCGTTTGAAATCTCGGAAAAATATGATCTAGTCGTTAATTTTCGTACTTCCACGAGGAGCGCTCATTCTAGGGGTTTTGTAGAATTAGAACCAATTATCCCTGGAAAAGAAAAAGGAGAATTCATAAGGAACATCCCAAAGTTTAATTCATTACCTCCTCATGCTATTAATAATCATATTCGACTTTACGAAAGAATCGAACGGTTGAGAAAAGACATTCCAGAATTAGGAATCAATAAGTCACTATCAGGAACAAATAAAATCGGCATCATCACTAGTGGAATGCCTTTTGGATATAGTATGGAAGCTCTTAAACAGTTAGGTTTAGACGATGTTTCTGTTCTAAAATTAGGCATGATTTTTCCCCTTAACTTTAATGAAATTACCAATTTTATTCAGGATCTTGAAAAAGTGGTAGTCATTGAGGAGTTGGAACCATTCTTGGAAATGGAAATAGCGAAAATCGCTCATGATTACGAAATACGAGTAGAAGTACTAGGAGAAAAATATTTTCCAAAATATAACGAATTTTCAACAGGTTTGGTTGCTACTTGTTTGGCAAAAATTTTTAATAAAAATCCTAACAGCCAAATGTTGAAAGCAATTGATTATTTTAATTCATACAGGGAAATCATTCCAAGCAGGTTTCCAACATTCTGTGCGGGATGTCCCGAACGTGCTACGCTATATTCGATTTTAAAGGCCACTAATCAATTGGAAAACACTGTCATATGCGGGGATATAGGGTGTTACGTTATGTCTTTTTTTCCCCCGCAAGAATGCAGTGACTTGATTATATGTATGTCCGGAGGAATAAGCGCTGCGATTGGAATGGCAACAAAAACCGATCAAAAAATACTCGCAATGATTGGAGATTCTACATTTTTCCACACGGGAATGTCTCCTTTAGCAGAAGCTGTTGGATACGATTCGAACTTTCTTCTTATCATTTTCGAGAATTCTTGGACTGCAATGACAGGACATCAGGACGATGTGTTGCGATATCTGTCAAAAAGTGGATTTTCTATAGAAAAAATTTGTAAGTCCATAGGTGTTCAATGGCTCAGGGTTGAAGATTCATATAATCCTAAAAAATTAACGAAAAGCATTAATGAGGCTTTGCATTCAAAGGGATTGAAAGTAATCATCGTGAAAAGGGAATGCGCTCTGCAAGCTCATAGGTGGAGGATGAATCAGATACGATCTTTGGAAAGACAGGGCAAGAGGGTACAAGATGTGTCTTATTTCATTGGAGGCTGCCAAATGTGCTACGAATGCGCAAGGATTCTAAGTTGTCCGGCAATAAGACGTGTTGAAACCCATGGGATTGAAGAAATGCAAATTGATCAAGATAGATGCGTAAAATGTGGTGTCTGTTATGAGATTTGTCCAAATGGGGCGATTAGAAAATCAATAATTAATGCTCTCGAAGGAGAGAAAGTACCCTTCCGTGAAATATAAAAACTAAGAAACCAAATTATTAAAATCGATTTATTATGAGTTTTAAAAAAACCGACATTATAAACATAGTAATTGCTGGTACTGCGGGTCAAGGAGTGATCACGCTAAAGAGGTTGATTGAATTTGCCGCTCAAAAAGCTGGAATTCAAAGAGCCTTTGGAAGTGAAATGCATGGCCTTGCTCAGAGAGAGGGTGGTATTACGAGTCATACCAGATATCAAAAGGAAATTTTTAAAGACGAACGCAAGAACTTGCATTCTCCTTTAATTTGTTATGGAGACGCCGATTTATATATCTGTTTTGAGCCTATTGAAGCATTGAGAAGAGGTATTTACGCTTCAAGTAAAACAACTTTTGTTTTAAATGAACGGACGATTCCAGGAGTTATGATAACCGCTGGCCTTGAACGATATCCTCCTCTAAATGAAATTAAAGATATTTTAGTAGGCTACGGGAATGCCGTTTATTTTGTGAATGCCACACAAGCCTCATTGGAACACTTTAAACAAAATCAGCAGGTAAACCTTATTATGTTGGGCTTTGCCGTCGCAACAGAAAAAATTCCTTTCATCGAAATGACTCATTACGAGGAAGTTATCAAAGAATGGCTTAGGGATCCAGACATTAACATAAAAGCATTGTATCTTGGCTTCGAAGAAGGGAAAAAAATCATAAATAAAGAATCTTCCTAATATTTATTTCTTTATTTTAGAAAATATTTCATAATTCTCTTCTTATTAGCTTTACTAAACCTTTTTTGTGCAATCTTTGCATCATATTTTCAATTTCATCGACAGTTTTTCCAGAAATTGAGGCTACTTGAGGAATGGTATTCATTCCATCACAGGCTTTTAGGATGATAAACTCTTCCTGCGATAACATTCCTAAATGAACGCTCATCTCCGGAATTTCTTTTACTACTACTGGAATCATAACTTCTCCACCTTGTTCTACTAGGTCCGCGTCGATTTCCGTCATGCTCGGCATGTCTCCAAAAAAGGATTTTACTCCAGTTACATCATAGTCCGCGTTGATATATACATAAATGTGATGTTCTTGCCCGGAATTATCGTCGTAATCGTCAGGGTCGGGAAATGGGTTACTATGGATGTATTCTTTGGTATAAATCCCCGTCCGAAGTCCATTCAATATTTCTTTCTTACTTATATCGAGTGCGACCATTTCTTGACAGATATCACAAAAAGCCCAGCACTCAATGAAGGAAAAGTATTTCTTTACTTTATTCTCTGGAATGTGTTTACACCCTTTTTTATTTAATGTTGTTTAGCTAAGTAATTGTTGGATAATCTATATAAAAATCATTATTGCTTATTAATCTATTTTTATTTATAAATAGTGAATGGTTCGATTTTTTTGATAATAGGGATTTAGAGTCGTTTAAAAATCAAAAACAATTAAAGTTATTTTTAATTATATGTCAATATACTATTAAATTATGGATTTATTCTATCAATGTCGTCGTTAAAAAAGAATTTGTGTATGTGTTGTGGTCGTCCTATCGCCCCATTTGAAGCAGCAGTACATTTTCCGTGTCCCTCGTGTGGAGATGTAACTATTTGGCGTTGTGAGCGTTGTAGAGATATGGGAAAATCCTATAAATGCTTAAAATGCGAGTTTGAGGGGCCTTAGACTAGAACAGAATCTAAAAAGAGGTTAATTATAAAATGTCAAAAGAATTTATTGCACTAATAGATATCATACCAGAAGATACAGAAGCTGATTTAGACTCTCTTGCTGAGATATTAAAAAAAGCACTTCCTGATACTTGCACCATGGAACATTATGATATTATGCCAGTTGCATTTGGCTTAAAGAAAGTACGAGTTCGAGTGCGATATCCTGAAGAATGGGGTGGAACGGATAAGCTCGAGGAAATATTCAGTAAGGTCGATGGTCTTCAAGGAATCGAGGGTATTGGACTTTCTAAAGCTTGATTCACCTACAAATTAAGAATTAAAGTCATCACATCCTATAATTTTTATTTAAAATCTATATATTCGTGATGGTTAGTATGCTTTTCCTACGAAAAGCACGATTATTTCTACAAATCCATCAATTTTTGTTTTATTTCCTTAACTTTTTGCTTGTCGTCTTCTAATTTCTTCCTTTCTTCTTCAAGTTTGAGTTTATCCCATTCGA
>JBHLMB010000167.1:6038-6311 GCA_048938565.1 Promethearchaeota archaeon
TTCTTCGATTTTACCTTCTAATTCATTTTTAAGTTTTTCTAGCTCGGATTCTTTTTCTTTGATTTCTTCCTCAAATCTTTCTCTATCTTTCTGAAATTCTTCCTTCTCTTCCTTGAATCTAGCAATTTCTGTATTTAATTTTTGTTGTTCTTCTTCTAACTCCGTTTTTTCCACATTTGACAATGTTTTAGATTCCTCGTATGTATCTTTTGCTTTTTCCAGTTTTAGAGCTTCTAATTTTAATCTCATTTTTTTTTCTTCCATTTTGGCTTT
>JBHLMB010000168.1:0-6309 GCA_048938565.1 Promethearchaeota archaeon
TTTTTTTCTGATTTGTTAATATGATGCGTGAGATTTTTTTTACGATTTCCTCGTAATTCACACCTTTATCTGCCATTTTATTCACTATTTTCTGAAATTACTACTATTTTAACATTATCAATTTGTTTTTTCATTTTTAGATTGGATAAAATGAATACATACTTTTTTTTCCTGAGCTTTTCATCATTTTCAATAATTGGTATAATCTTGCGGATTGTTCTAAAAATTGACCCTTGTTTGTTATAATAGTTTTTGATAAATAAATTTGAAAAAATAATTGTGTTGTATTCAAGCTGAATCTGTAAGGATATATAAAAAGAGATTACAAAAAAGATCTTTTCGGGGGTTGTCAAGGATTCAAATTCAATCTGCTCCTTGCTTGATCTAGCGAATTGAAGGTCGACCCATAAATCATTAGTAATATTTTTTAACACTAAGATAAAATCACAACTCAGGTTAATTTCATTGAGGAAGTTATTTATGAGAGTTTGTAAATCTTTAATTAGCGATTCTGCGATTCTCAGACTCTCTATAGATGCCATTACTTGCTCTTGATGGACTTTTATAATGGCTTTTTTTTTCCCTTTTGTGAATTTATTTTGGAAAATAGCTACATCTTTAGAGATTTTTTCGAAATTATCCTCAATTACTCCTTTCTTCAAGAATACATTGTCTTTTAAAAGACTTTCAAGTTTATTTTCTATTAATTCAAGAGCTTTTTCGATTTCTGGTAGATTCCTTACCATATTCATTTTTGACATGTCAATACTAATTGAATGATTTGTCTTGTCCATTCCTTTTTCCAAATCGTGCTTAAGCTCATCAACGCGAAGGGTATCGTTTTTCAGATTATCTGCTAGTTTTTGATAGTCTTTATCAAGTTTTGAAAATTTATCGTCAATTTTTTCGAATTTTAAATTCAGTTCCTTTAAATTCGATTTAATCTTATTTATTTTAAATTGAGCATCTTTTGCTTGATACTGAAGCGATTTAATCTGTTCTGCCATTGATTGATGTTGAGATGTCTTACTTTCTGAAAAGCCACCGTTTTCTTCCATCCCACGAGTGATTGTGTTAATTTTTTGAAAACAAGCTTTCTTTTTCTTGTTCAAATCGTTAATCTGTGAATTTTTTTCTTCTATAGAGTGTTTTATTTGATTTCTTTGATTCTTGATTCTTGTATAGTCTTCTTCCAAATAATCAAGTTGATTTTGAGTCTCCTTTATCGAAACAGATAGCTTATTTAATAAATCCATTTTTGCTGATTTATCACTCGATTGTTCTTTAATTCTGGCCAATTCTATTTCTTTCAAGAGCAATTCTTTTTTAGCCAAAATATTGATGAGATCTACTACGACAGAACATTTTTTTAGTAGATTAGCGTATTCAACGATAATCTCCCTGTTTTTATTCATACTTGAGTTATAAAGCTCTATTAGCTCCATTAATTCGAGAGATTTACTCAGATCTGAGTAATAGCGTTTGATTTCTTTAAAAATGCTAATGAAAGACTCTATAGGAATGAAATTAAATTCTTCAATTACATCGTATTTACCCATTTGCTTGTATTGAAGGTGATGGTCTTTTTGAAATTTTCCTTGGATTAGAATAAACCTATTGTCTATTTTAATTTCATTTTTACCAACATAAATGTATTCGATCTTTTTATTTCCTTTATTCACGGTTTACATCTCATCTTTTAGCTTTTTTATATATTCTTTATATTCTTTTAGCTTTTTTTCCTTTCGTTCTCGTATAATTTCTATTGGATCTTTTTCCTCGTCTTTTTTCACGAGATATTTTTCTTCAAAACTTTCATTAAATTGTTCTTTAAATTTTTCTATTTTTTCCATAACTTCTTGACTTATCTCAATATCTTTTAATGGTTTTTCGGCAATATCTGATAATTTTTCTCTTTTCTGTTTACGCCTTCTTCTTTCAAATTCTTCATCAGGTAGATTGATATACTCTTGATATGTTGAAGAATGAAATTGTTCTTCTTGCTTTTTTTTTAACTTGTCCATTTCTTCCTGATTTTTTATTTTTTCAATGATCTTGCGCTTTTTTCGAAGTTCTTCTTTTGAAAGCTTAGATTCCATCTCTTTCATATAATGCCTAAAAGAAATTGGGTTTTCAACATAAAAAGCCTTATATTGTTGTATTATTTGTGGATCTACCTCTGAGTCTATTAATGCTATTTCTTTTTCGAGTTTATCATTTACAAGCTTTTCATAATAAGGATTTACCTTCTGAATAGTGTTGCGAAAGATGGAATTATTTTTCAGGGAATTTAATAACTCTATCCATTGATCTAACGGTAGCGATGGAACATAAAAAGGAGCGTCAATAATCTTACAGATTAATTTTTTCTCAATAAAGGACAAGCCTAGAGATTTTGTACGCTCCTTATCTATCTTTAATGCTTTTAGCGTGTATTTAAAAGATTCCTTATATTTCTTAATCAAGGAATCTTGAAGGAATAAAAACTTATTTAAGTTTTCCATTGAAAGCTCATTGATATCTTCATTTACTTCCATAATTTCACTTTTTAAATTTCGAATATTTTCAAGAAGTTTTTCCTCTTGAATGCTTTCAACGATATCTTTACTTTTTTGAATGAAATTGTTGTAATGATCTTTAATAGATTGGATTTCACCTTGAATACCCTCAATTGGGCGGGTAATTTCCTTGATTATCTCTAAATCGAATTTTTTATATTCCATGCCAATAGATTTATGTTTAGTTTATTTCTTAGATTTCTGGAGGAGTGGATCTTCTATTCTTCTTAGATGGGGCACTTGCATTGCCTTCTTCCACATCCTTGGCAAGTTCCTCCTGTCTTCGAACATGAATTGCAGTACCTCCAACAAGTTTGAGCGATGAGGAAAATATTTCATAAGTCAATAATTCAGTGGTAAAGGTTTTAAACAATGCAACTTGAGTTCCTCTCTCAATATCAGATCCTGAATAACCGATAGTGGATTCTAAGAGGCCATCATCTCCCTTTTTTTGCAATTCATTGAAGAATAACCCATCAAATTCAGATATATCCCGACCTATCTTTTTCTTCAGACTTGAAGAAATATCCTCAAATAATTTTTCTTCCCTATTTAGCTTATCGAGTATTGAATTATCGACTCCTATTTTTGCTTTTCTAATTTTATTAATAAAAGCTTCTATTATTGATTTTCTCAGGTGATAATCTGGAAAATCAAACTTGAGATGAAAAGTAAAACGTCGCCAAATCGCAGAATCTAATTGCTGTTGATGATTGGTTGCTCCGAAAATTGCCAAGGGAACACCGTCGTAATTTACCTTATCAATCACTTGTAAGAACGATATAACAGCTCTCTTGATTTCTCCAACTTCGTGTATATTTGACCGTTCAGATCCTATTGCGTCAATTTCATCGAAAAAAAGCAGAAAACAGCTGTTTTTTTTCGCAATATCTGCTGCTAATTCAACTACATTCCTAATATTCTTTATTGTGTCGCCTAAAAGAGGAGATACTAGTCTATCAGATTCCACAACACATAGAGGTATGGAGTATTGCTTGGAAAAAGCCCTTGTTAGAGAAGTTTTTCCTGTCCCTGGAGGGCCATATAATAAAACCGTCAAATTTGGTGCTAACTTGGTTTTTTTCAGCTGTTCTGCGATTTTTTCGTATTTTTTTATTGCTTGGAAAAAATCATCCATTCGCTCCTTGATAGCTTCGTTTCCAAGGATATCGTCAACAGATTCTTTTATCTCATCCGGCAGGTATACTGCGCCATATTTCCCTAATCTTTCTTTAATTTCATCATCTGTATAACTAATTTTTTATCATCTCTTTATCATTTATTTTTTCTTTCTTTATCGATTTTTTCACATTCATTTGCAACCTCTTCTATTAAGTCCTTGAGATTGTCTATCTGGGAGCCAATAAAATTAAAGATCTCCTTCCTATATTGCGATGAATCTCTTATTTTCATTTTGTCAATTCCTAAATAATTTGGAAAACAGGTAAGTTTCATAAGGTATGGTAATACCTTTTCGTTTGTTTGCAAGTCCTTAAAAATTGAGTAAAAAATATTTTCATCTGAAAGTTTCCATTTTAAAACACCCATATAAAGCAAGAAAGCAAAATTCATAGAAATCCAATTGATTAATTCCCGACTTAAAAAACCTCTTCGCATTGAAGCAATTGAGAGATAATGTAGCAACAAGGTTTCGTTACTAAACTGAGGAATATACCTGACGATTCCATCAGATTGTTTATTTTCTCTTAGATAACCGTTATCGAGTAAAATCTCAACGAAGTGTTCTTTAGGTGCCAAGAATATTCCGTCAATTATTCTTAATCCCAAGAGTTCTGCAATTTTTTCGAGAGCTTGCTCTTCTGCGTTAGCAATTAAATCAACAAATGGAGAAAACACATCATTTTTAAGAATCATTGGGATTTCGTGGTTTTCTCTTTCAGGATATTCCCCAAAATTTGGATCTAGATTGAACAACGAGGTCATATTGTTGATAAGTTGGTAAATTTTTGGTGAAATTCCCGGAATTTCGAATAGATCGGGCTTGTCTAGCTTTTCTCTATAGAAAGTGTGAGGTTGGAGCAGGTATCTCTGACATTCGTAAAAACTTGAGACATTAGAACGCAATTGTTCATATATAATTTTTTGATTTCTACCTCTTGGAAAAATTATAAATTCCAAGAACTTTACGATGCGATATAAATATGTATTTTCCAAGTTCTTTTGATCTGGATTAGTTACATGCTGCAAAACATCTAAAGCACCTACAGATTCGTAAAGAAACTCTAAAATATAATCTTTAATGTCAATGATCTCGATCTTATCTTGGTATTTTAAAATGAAATCTTTCATAATTTCATACACATTCGAACGGTACATTGCCGAAAATTCTGATAAAGCCCTAACCGTTCTGATATTTCTTTTCTCTTCTTCTTCTCGTATTTTATCCAAGATTTCTATGTCTAATAACAAGTCTGGATCTAAGTCCATAATTATTCTCATTGTTTCTTTCAGTATCGGTTTCATATGGCTTATAAATGTGAGGTATCTTGGAAATATATCCGTCCATTTTTCTCTTTTTTTACCGGGTTTTACCGTTCTCGAATAATTTTTCTTACTACTCAATCTATCACCTCATTGATCTTCGTCGTATCCTACAAAAATTTGCGTGAAAATATTAGCAATTTCGACAAATATGGGAATTTCGACCCTGCAAAGGTTTCCAAGAATCCAAGGAGACACATCACGAAGCATAAATCGTATTTGGGTTAAAATTTGGGACTCTTTTTCTCCCGTCATAATCTTAGAAAACCACAGGCCACCACCAATTCTATAAGCAATGATCTTTATCAACGGATCAAACATTGTCTCTAATACTTGTTTCATCATCCACGATTTTGGAATGACGCTCATATTTTGTTCGTTAAAAGAAGGATCTTTAAGAATCGGATTTATTTCTTCCACGGAAACCTTAGGCATAAAACTCAATAACAATATGAGCGCAAAAATGGCCGATATTCCGTTAATAGTGTACGAGCCACCAATTTTTTCTAAGTTGTCTCGATTTACTGCAATATTGGCTAAAAACAAGCATATGAAAACATTTCTATCAAAAGCGTCAGACACATAAGCGTGACCTAACTTTTCGTCGATAATTATATATTTTTCGTTCAATATGGCTAATATTCCAACCGGAAAAGTATAGTATGTGACTACTTTTCTTTCACTCTTTCTAACATCTTTTTCAATAATATGTTCTTTCGAAACCAACCCAAACAAGTTTACTAATTCAATAAGCTGATTTTTTACATAACTTCTAGGTTTATTTGGATCTCCAAACATTGCATAAAATTGGTGATCTACAATATGAAAATCGTTTCTTTTCGCAAACGCTTCCACCATCCGGTCAATAATCGGTCCCTGAGAGTAGGAAGCAATGGCCTTTGCTTTAGATGTTATAAATCCATTAAGTAATTCGTTAATAATAAAATCCTGCTCGTGTGTTCTGGACTTAAGAATTTTAGAGAATGCTTCAGTAAAATCTTTTGTCACGGGGAAAAAAGCGTTTTGGATCTTGTCGTCTATCGCTTTCAAGAAAACATCCCCGTCATTTTTGGGAAAATGGACTTTCATATTATCTAATCTGTTCAAAAGGGCTTCTCGAGCGCCTGGAATATTTTCGATGTCTCTATCTTGTAGCTTTACAATGGCTTTTTCTACACCACGGACAAATTCGTCCAAGAGTTGAGGCCAAGTTTGATCAGTTATTCTCGACATTGATTAATCCTCTTTT
>JBHLMB010000169.1:0-6302 GCA_048938565.1 Promethearchaeota archaeon
TAGTCGATGGATTAAAAATAGAACGTGGATCTTTCAATACAGATTTTTTATCATTACAGGGATTGTTCATTCTTATCAACATAACCAAGGCATATTCATTATATTACCTCAAATCATACCAGTATAATATATAGGTGTAATATTGTAATATCATGCAAGTATCACATCTGTGTTATCTCCATAACATTCAAATAAAAAACTTCTTTTTATAAATGGAACGACTTGACAAAATTAAGAGCGCTCTTTAAATATATATTTGAAAACATTCATCTAAGCTTAAAATCGTTCGTGTCATTAGAATTAAAAAAATTACAGCGTCTATATTTAAATACTAAAATTACCATGTATACTACGTCAAGGAGCAATAAATATGGAGATAGACGGTTCAAAAGAACAGAGCGTTAAAGCCACAGAGAATATAAAAGATCGACCAGATCTCATCATAGTTAGAGCTATAATGCAATGTAACACATGTAAAACGAAGAAAAAATTTCGAAACCAATTTCTTCGAAAAGATTTAGAACTCATGGTAGTTGCCCTAAAAGTATTTGACTGGATGACTTGCCAACGTTGTGGAGAGCTATTTAAGTTAGATTTAGAAATTTCAATATGAATCTTAAATTTTATTAAAATCTTTTTTCTAATGGTTTTTTCATACAAGAATTATTCCCAGTAGATCATCATTGTATAGATTTTCTTCAGTAATTCATTCCGCGTCAAACTTAAGTTCGCCATAAGTACCTCCCCCGCCAGGCGTGTATTGAATTTCTTCTTTTCGCAATGCTGATATTATTTGGGCTACTTTTTCGTCCTTTTTTTCAATCTCCTTAATGTGAATATCTATTAAGATCGAGAATTCTTCCCCTAAAGTATTAATTAAGTCGTCATATGCTTTCGATATCGTTTTACTTGCGTGATTTTTAATTCCTTTTACTGATCGGATTATATCTATTAATGGTATGGAGTTAAGGTATGGAGGGCGATGTTTTGGATGGATTGGCGTGTCATTATCAGATATAACATCTATTCTTTCACTGACTCCTAATCGAATTTTATAATTTTTTTTTAATTCTTCTTCACAAGCGGGACAGTTGATCTTGTTTCTTGAAACATTCTTGATGTATTGGTTTTTAGCACCATTAATATCGCTCGAATAAATTGTTATGAAGTTATCCGAAATCGATGTTGTATTGAGAACGGAAAGCGAATCCTTCTTAATAGGTTCGAATAGAACTCGACGGCGGCAATGGTTGCAAAACATGATAAAATACTTACCAAGTTTAGGATTCAATCCCACATTTAGCGTGATTTTCCTATTGTCCTTTCTTTCTAAAGCTAACCTGATTTCCTCAAAAGAGGGATTGTCTAGGTCTAATCGGTTAAATTCTCGTCCCAGTGATCTAGGGGACTGAGAATGAGCGTCAGAATTGCTTAGAAAAGAGACATCCTTCAGGCAATTCATCTTGTCTGCGAGTTCTGTATTTGCTGATAAACCTAATTCTAAAAAGGATATTTTTTTTACAGCATCTTGGTAACACTCTTCAAGCGTGCTAAACTTATTTTGCCTGAAAATGGCCTTGAAAGGCGTGAAAGCGTGTGCAGGTCCAATCATTCCACCAGAGTCTGTAATTACATCAACGAGTTCAGCAGGAGAAAGATTCACAATAGGCCTACCACCCCAATCTTTTAGAATATTCTTGGAGCGAGATTTTAGTTTCTCTTGCACTTCCCGAACGGATTTAAAATCCGGAAATAACACGACCTCGTGAACGCTTTCGGCGTCTTCTATTTCTGATTGCAGCACGAAATGAATGCCCTTGTACGAATATGCGCCATCCCCATTTTTTTCAAGCTTAGATTCAGCGTACTTTAGCCAATCTGGTTGCAATATGTCCCCCGTGGCTAAAATATTCAATCCTTTTTTCCTGCTCGTCTCGATCATCGTGTCAAAATTTAACGATTGGGAAACGGCAATCGAATGAGGAGAGTGGATGTGCAAATCCGCGTTAAAACTATCCATAAGTAGGGTAAATATCGCTTAAATATAAAGTTTAATTCATATCTAGTTAATAGTTATTCTATCTTATATAGGAAATTTCTCAAACAAAATTTCTATTGATAATGTGATTAAGATAATAAAAACTACCTGCGAGCGAGAGTAGTAAATCGAGTTGAAAAATCGATTCATTCGCACGATACTTTTTCTCTTGACGGGATTTTATTTTTAACGCGAACGATACTCATTCTGATTAATATTGCGCGTGGACTTTTGTGTACTCTCATTTTTTTCTAATTCATCAACATGACGATTAAAACAAGGAGCATTAGGAATTCATTGCAGTTCTTTATTTATTAATTCGATCCATTTTTTTCTTTTGCGCTTTTTTCGGGCTTCTAAAGCATTCTCGATAAGAGCGATCCATTTCTCATTCGATTCAACATCTGTTGAAGCCCCGAGTTATTCGCTGATGGAAAGGGCGTTTTAAAATTCATGTGTATCTCTCCCTGGCATAAGCTTTAAATAATAATTAATGATATTTTAGAATATCTTTTTTTTTTTCAAAAATTGCGAAAAAACCAAAAAAAAAAATTTTAAAAATTCAGAGTTAAAACAATGTCAATTAATAGAACGATTTCGGCAATTTCGATCGTTGCTGTTGTATTGGGCGGAACAGGCTTGGGTTTTGGCGTTTTTTCAATGATAACCTTGCAAGACGAATTAAATTCCAGTAATGACGGAGATGATTTGCCAGAGAAAAGAAACCCAATAGTTGGTATTTTAGATCCGGACGAAAGCCAAGCAGTAAGCGGAATCGTACTGGTTCGGGCGATGATATGGTGCGATTTGAATTATGCCGTCCAGGTCCTCTTGAACGATTCCTTGAAGGCTACTCACTTGCCTTATTCCTGGAACACGACTACATTCTCCGATGGCTGGTGGAATTTGTCCGTGGTAGTAATCGATTCGAGCGGTAGCGTGGGAATGGATTGCGTGTTAGTAAAAGTGGATAACGCTCCCGTTCCGGGCGTGAAACGCACGTGGTATTTATATGATGACGATTGCGATACCTTTTTAGGTATTGGAGATGAACCCAACAATAAAGCCAACTGGCAAAATGTGTTTGAAGACTACGATTTATACCTGGAAATTCAGGTAAACGAAGGAGAAAACATCCATTTAAGTTTTCAAGCCACAATTATGGGCTCACACATGGTATTATTTTGCTTCGTGGATGGTCTGGACAATTTTTACGATCCCCAGGTTGAAGTGTCTTTTTATCCCACACCTGGAAGCCGAAGGAATCTTCATATAACAACAGTGATTCAAGGGCTAGCCCCGGGCTCGCATCGATTCACGCTAAAAGGATTTTGTTATCTCGATGAATCATATGTTGTAGGATTAGATTTTCGTATGGGAAGAATTTTGATGGCCCAAACGGTAGTTCCATAAATCATAACTCCATTTCTTTTTTTTATTCTTGTATCTTTCTCATTTAATTGCGAATTTTATTCCTGGACGATAACCAGTCGATCAAAGAAAAAAAGATCACTCTTTGATCATTGCGTCTCGAACTTGATCGGTTAGCATTATGCGCAAATATTGAGAGTTTTCTTTGTAGATCACTTTCTCTAATTTTCCTTCAATAATTACTGTCTCTCCGTTCACGGCGTGCTCGCAAAAACGCCCCCGATAGGAATTAACTTCTAAAATATCTTTTATATTAAAATCACTTGAATTGGGTTTTCCTTCCTGTAATTCAAGCGGTTCAATCTTGTAGGAACAAGGAGTAAAAATGGAATCAGTAGAATCAAGAATTCTCGCTTTTAGCTTAATTCTCCCATAATTTTCGTATCTATAATCTCCATACGCTCCCTTCCAATCCTCGGGACTTTTAATATATCGTATGAAAAATTCAAATCCCTTGTATATGCCTTGGTGTAGTTTTTGTTTTTCGCATTCGAAAAACTTATCAAAGGGAACATTAGAACCACCCACTCTCCAATCGTAATGTATTTGGTATTCTTCCAAGTTATATTGCCTGCAAAAATTATCTTGATCGTTTAAGACATCGCTTAGGTGGGATTGAAAACGCAAGCTCTCTTGAGTCCCATAAACTATGAGGTCGATGTCGGATTGCTCCTTGTTCAGTCCTACCATTGGTGAGCCTGAAATTCCAATTGACTCACTTGGGAGGTCCCCTTCTGATGTAAAAAGCTCGCACAATTCGAGAGAACAATTCTCTAATTTAGAACGATCCTTTTTTTTTTCCAATTCAATCCGATAATTTCTTGGAGTGTAAATCTTGAGAATATCGTCATTTTTTACCCCCTGTAGTTCTAAATCAAGACGTTCTGAAAAGAATATATATTTTGGATAATTTTTTTTCAGGTACGCATATCTTTCTTTTAAATCATAGATTTTCTTATATCTCGTTCCATCCTTCAAACGATCACCTTGTGGATCGGCATAAAAACGAAGAAAACAAATCTTTCGGTCTCTTGGATGATGTATTCCCTTGATATCAAAAAAGAGGTGTTCCTTCGTTTCCAAGTAATCTCCTTCGATACCCTTGACGATATCCATTCTTTATCACTCGTGTTTTAATTATTCGACATCCTATAGTTGCTTATTAAAGTTAAAGAAGAAAAAAAAGCATTTCTATCCTAAATTTTAATAGTCAATAAGCCATAATATTAAATCTTAAACTAGAATCGTATAGAGCATGCAAAAACTCGAAAAAATATTTGTTGAAATAAAAAAAATCTTGGAAAATAATTTGAAAGATTTCTTGATCACGGAACAATACTTGGGTTCAAAAGCGAAAAATTAAAAACCTGGATTTTACTTGTATGGAAGTAAAAAGGTGAGCGTGTTTGGAAGAAAGCCTCAGAATATTTATATGGCGGGTACTATACTACAAAAGAACTATGTGAGCTTCTATTTCATATCTATTTATTCGCATCCCGAAATTTTCGAGGATATCAGCCCTCAGTTGAAAAAATTCTTGAAGGGAAAGTCTTGTTTTAACATTAATAATGTTTCACCCCAACTCTTGAAAGAAATTGAGGAAATCCTAAAAAAAGGTATTAAAAAATTCAAAGAAATCGAGTGGGTATAAAATTTTAAAAACTAAAAGTCAATTCAATCTTAAATATATCTTCAAATAATTAAAAGGATTTTACTAATATCTAGGCGTTTTGGCCTTGATATCGTATTTTGGAGGCGTTTTTGAGCGTAATCCCTTTTTTACGATTTCTTGAAATTGCCTTTTTTCCTTTTCGAGTTCCTTTCGTTCTCGCTCAAGTTTTTCCCTTTCTTTTTTTATCTTTCTTTTTTCGTCTTCTATCTGGCGTTTTTCTCTTTCTAGATCTTTTTCTTCGTTCCTGTTCTGGTTTTCGATTTTTTTTAACTCGTTTTCAAGTTTTTTATATTCGTCGTTCAGGTGTTTTATATCGTCTTGCATCATATGTTTCTTGCTTTCCAAGTCGAATTTTTTATCTTCTAATTGGGGTACTTTCTTTTTTAAATCCTTGAGTTGCGCGGCTTGTTTTTGTTTTTCTCTCTCCAAAGCCCTTACATCTTTTTGCGTCTTGTCCTTCATCCGGTCTAAAGATTGCATCTTTTTGTCTATCGCTCTCTTCTTTCTTTCGAGATTGCCATCCTTATTGCGGATTTTAGCTTTTTCTTCTTCAATTTTTCGTTTTTCGTTTTTCAAGCGTTCGTTTTCTTGGGAAAGTTGTCGCTTTATATCGTTTATATCTTTTTCCAATGCATCTCTTTCACTTCTTAAGTTCTTGTATTCTTTTTTCAGGTCAATTATGTTAGATTCCAAATCATTGATGTTTGATTTCAGGATGCCTTCAGTTTTTTCCATTCTAGGTATTTTTGTCTTGATCTCATTGATTCGCATTTTTGTCTTGGCTCGCTCTTGTGCCAAGTATTTTTTTTCACTTTCAATTTCTTCTCGAAGACGATCTAATTCCTTCTTGTATTGATCGATTTCTGCATTTTTACAATCTAATTCCTCGTTTTTTTGGTTAATAATACTCCTGTACTGCCTTTTTTCGTTAATAATGCGATTTTTCTGTGCTTCGAGGTTTCTTTGTACTTGTTCCAATTGTTCTTTTAGGTCCATTCTCTGAGACAAGAGATGTCTGATCTCCATTTCGCGTTCTTTTCTTTTTTGTTCAAGATCGAAAAGGTTTCCCTTATAATCCTCCATTCTTTTGACAACTTTTTCCCACTCTTCTCTTTCTTTATTGAGCTTTATCCGGTCCTCTTTTATTTTCCTTAATAATTT
>JBHLMB010000170.1:0-1710 GCA_048938565.1 Promethearchaeota archaeon
CAAGAGTACCTGGTAACCTGATCATTGTGGCACCTAATGGATGACCTATAGCAGTTGATCCTCCCATTACATTTACTTTCTCTTCGGGAATATTGAATTCTTTTATGCAATTTAAGGTGACAACGCAAAAGGCTTCGTTGATTTCCCAAAAGTCTATATCGTCAACGGATAATCCTGAATGTTTTAAAGCCATTTCTGAAGCAGGTACGGGCCCTCGACCCATCGTAGTAGGTTCTACTCCCGCCCAACCCATTGACCTTACAATGGCCATTGGTTCCAAGCCCTTTTTTTTTGCTACTTCAGCGTTCATTAATAAACAGGCCGTGGCTCCAGCGTTCAAGGGAGAGGAGTTTCCTGCGGTGATTACACCTTCTTCAGTTCCTTCTCTTTGGACATAGCCTTCCTTTCCGCCAATGTCCTTGCCTTCAATGTTGTATTTTAAGAAAAAAGGACGGGATAACCTTCGCAATCCAGCAACGCTTTCCAAATTTGAGGGTCGTGCTGCCATATCTTCATCGATCATTTTTGGAGATTCAGGATTACCTACTTCGTATCCCTGAACTGGGATAATTTCTCCTTTCAACCATTCTCGATTTTGTATTGTAAGATTATGTGACCTTACGCCTAGCTTATCCATGTCCTCCTTCGATACTTCAGCTGAAGTCCCTATATTTTCCTCGTATAA
Source organism: Promethearchaeota archaeon (assembly GCA_048938565.1). Lineage (GTDB taxonomy): Archaea > Asgardarchaeota > Lokiarchaeia > Sigyniarchaeales > SOKP01 > FT1-020. The sequence continues at coordinate 686 of JBHLMB010000170.1, forward strand.
TTTTTGTGCTGTCTGTAACATTGTAACTGTTGTTGCTATGTCAATATCTTTCCTAAACCATTCGCTTTTCCGACTCATTAAATTAGCATTTACTTTTATGTGTGGATTAAATTGGATGTTCATGCTAACTCTTGTCATGTGTTCAAATCCACAGCATAAAACCGTATTGCTATATCCAGTCATTATTTCCATAATACCATTGGCCATAGCTTGTCCCGCGCTCCCACATTGTTTCTCAACGGAGTAAGTACTGATATTAACTGGTAATTTTCCTAAAAATGTTGGTAGTTTTCCACCATAAGTCCAGTTTTCTCCTACAGGTAAAGCTGTTGATGTAATGATCTGATTTATATCTTCTGCATTTATGTTTTTTGAAGCTAGATTTTTTCCTACAAACTCTTGGAATAATATCCCGGCTAATTCGTCTCCTCTCAACCTACCAAAAACATCTCTTTCGGGAGCTCCTGGTCTGGAACGAGAAAAAGCAGTTCGAGCGTAGTCAATTAACCATACTTCGTTCAATTGTACCATATTTATAATCACTTCTATAAAAATAGATAAGTTACTGAAAAATCGTTCACTATTAAATTTAAGTTCTTGATAATGACAAGTTAAAAATTAATCACCTCATTCACAATTACCATAACTTTTATAATGTTTATTATGGAAATCCAAAAATACTTAAGTAATTTCTAAAAAATTGTTTTCCTGATAACTGCCAAATCTTAAAAAACCCCTTGAATTTAATTATTCATGAGTTCTCAAGATAATAAGGTGTTAGTATCAATACTCGCAGGAAGCACTTCTGATAATGCGGTATATGAAAAGGTAGAAAAAGTCTTAAAAGAAAATAACATCCCTTACGACTTACAAATAATTTCTGCTCATAGAAATCCAGAAAAATTGGATCAGTACTTAAAAAGTAGCCGTTCATTGGTATTTATAGCGGTAGCAGGTCTTTCAGCAGCTTTACCAGGCATTATTGCTTCAAAGACTGACAAGCCCGTCATTGGAGTACCCGTGAG
>JBHLMB010000170.1:1720-6258 GCA_048938565.1 Promethearchaeota archaeon
GTGCTAAACTTGGAGGTTTGGACGCACTCTTGTCAATCGTTCAAATGCCTCCTAGCGTCCCTGTTGCTTGCGTGGGAATTGATAGGGGAGAAAATGCAGCGTATTTAGCGATAAAAATATTAAACTTACTGAAATAACTTAAAAAATGATTAAATGGATGTGAACTTGATTGAGTAATGAATTAATCGAAGAAGGGAAAAAAAAAGCGGCAATTAAAGCTGTTGAAGAAAATATCGAGGCAAACATGATATTGGGGATCGGGAGCGGCTCGACGGTCATATACGCGGTTGAGAAAATAGCCCGATTAAATATGGAAAATAACCTAAATTTAAAATGCATTCCTACATCGTTTCAATCATACCAACTCATCATTAAAAACAACTTGGATTTGGTTTCATTGGATCAATTTCCAGAAATCGACCTAGATATAGATGGAGCTGACGAGATAGACAAACATCTGAACCTGATAAAGGGAGGAGGAGGATGCTTGGTTCAAGAAAAAATTGTAGCATCGTGTTCAAAAAAGCTGGTCATTGTAGCTGATTTTCGCAAGAACTCAACAATTTTAGGGGAAAATTGGAAAAAAGGAGTACCTATTGAAGTAATTCCGATCGCCTACATCCCTCTCATTAAAAAATTCCAACAACTAGGAGGAAAACCAATTCTTCGTATGGCTAAAGAAAAAGCAGGACCGCTTATTACAGATAATGGTAATTTTATCCTCGATGTAGATTTTGGTACCATTGAAAATCCAGAAGGTCTAAACGATCTTATTTTAAAGATCCCTGGCGTGGTTGATACGGGACTTTTCATAAAAATGGCCAGTAAAGCTTATATTGGGCAAAAAAATGGTGAAGTTCTGGTATTATAAAAAAATAAAAGATAAAATAAAAAAAAACTTTTTTTTCTGTTTAAGTAGGATGCCCACAACTTCTACAAAACTTATCTGAGCCAATAATCGGTTTTCCGCAGTGGGTACAGAATCTCCCTGCTGGGGTAAATTGTGGCCCATCTACGGATACTTTCTCAGAATAATATTCCCCTTGTTGAGTGCTTTCATCTCCAGGAGAAGGCCTGAAATATTGCGAATATGGATGAGTTCCCTTGCGTTTCTTTGGTTTTCGTTTATTTATTACTACAACTGTTATAATGCCAACACCTGCGATAATCCCAAGTACTATTCCAATTATTAAAATCGGATCTAATGATTCTTTTAAGGGGCTTATTTCGATGACTAAAACTATAAAATCATGGCCTCCATCACGATCAGTAACAGATATAAATAACGCCCCAATATAATCCCCTCCAGAAAGAGCATGCGTATCAGTGGAAATCGATTTAGTTCCTGATATCGTAGAATAGGTCAATCGTGTTGGTATTGTATAAGTAAGCTCGTGTCTTCCTGATATGGAGTTATACTCTAATTCTTCGTTTATAAATGAAATTGGAAACATGGGCACAAAATATGTGCCATTTGATGTATCGTGTAATGAACATATGAGCAAGGTAAGCGCTACTTTAATGTTAGCATCGCTGTCTTCGTTATCATCAGATTCTACTTCTAATAATATCTGGGCGTTTTGCGTTGCGGTAATTACATATATTGTTTTGTTTACAATTAGTTGGTTGAATGGAATGCCTCCTATTTCTGATTGGGATAAGGATACGCTTGGTGCATTATTTTGGATATAGAAAGCCATTCGAGGAGAATATGGGTTTGTGTAATTCTCAAGACTTTGAGCACATATGTAAGTAATTCCAAATCCAGACGGATCAGAAGATAGGATATTAAAATCATAGCTATAGTTTCCGTCACCATCATCAACAAATTCATAAGACCTGTTTATGAGAGAACGGGTGCTTAGAGTATTACCGTAATATAAGCTCGTAAATCCTTTAACGGTACTAGGTACGCTCAAGCTTGTACTTAATTCGACTTGTGAGCCTCTATAAATAATATCATCATTAATGTCTAACGAAGTGATTGCAGGGAGTTCAGCTTCATCGTAATATAAGATTTTTGAGGTAGAATTATAGGTTTCGCCATCTATTTCGATATTCACCGTTATGTTATAGGCCATATTGCTTGGGTCTGGAATTTCCACCGATTCGTTAAAATAGATTCCGTTCGAAGCTTTTGTAATGTTCATTTGTATCGTATCTGAATATGTTTCATTTCCAATTGTCACAAGCATTGATGAATAATCAGAATAGGTAATAGGAAGCTCTGATGACTGGTTTTTCACATACAAGGTCAATTCAAATTGTCCATCATTAATCCTTTCTGAATTCAGTCTTATATTTAAAGAGATTTCGTTTTCAGGAAAGAAGTAATCCATTATATTTGATAAGAGCATTGAATGATTCGTATCATACCCTGAGCGCGTAAAATCGTAATGCATCCAACTTGCGTCACCAAACACCACGATTTTCCCGGTTCCTAAATTCCCATCGCACGCAGCAATAAGGTCTTGACCTTCATGAATGGCAAGTACTTCCGCAGTCGGTCCCGAAACGCTTAAAGTGGTGCCCCCTTCCCAGTAGATCCTGCTCACATCTTGACATATTGGGTGCGTTAGAGAAAGGTTTGATAATTCGTACGAATCAATTTCGCTAAACAATCCCGCATAAGTCAAGTCAATGAGATTTTCCTTGTTGAACTGAATTCCCGAATCTAACAATAAGAGAAGCAAATTCACATTATCCACGCACAGTTTTTCGTAGTAAGTCCCAAGTAATAGAATGTTTCCACCGTTTCGATAATATTCATTTATCGCTTCCGTTTCCATTGGATTATATGCAAGAATCGGATTTTGGAAAACCACCAAGTCGTATTGTGCTAGCTTTTCTTTAGTGAGAAACGAATTATTTGTGTTTTTATTGTAGTAGGGAGTCCAAAATTCTGCTAAATAATCAATTGAAATATTTCGTGCTGTCATATAGCTCATGGCGTCATAAAATCCCATTTGATAAAAAGTATTTGTTGCATAAGCACTAAAATTATCTGTATCAACGAAATACATGTCGTTTAGACCGTGATACGATTCCATTAAAATTCGATGTTCAGGCAATGAAACAGTAAATGATACATTGATCGTAGCGTTAATTCCCGCACCGTTTGACACATTAACGAAGTAGTTTCTTGGACCTGGAAGGGCGTGATCTTCTATTAAAATGGTCAATGCTGTAAAGTTCACTCCTCTTTGAGCGAAGTTCACAGTACTTGATTCGATGGAAAAAACAACACCATTATCACTACTCGGGATATCAATCGTAAAAATATCGCTCACACCAGAAATAATGGTGAGATTAATTTTCTGATGATCCCCTGGAAAATTAAGTAAATCAAAGGGTTCAATGGGTAAATTATCAGGAAATACCTTGATTACATTGTTAACATCGCCATAAGTCAAATAGATGTCGTCAAGGAATGCTAGAGACGCCGTGATATTAATTAAACCGGCACCAGAATTTACAACTCGAGCATCTATCTCGTCGCTAATTTTCGTTGCGCCTTCCATCAGTGCTATACGAGCGGTTTCGGGATTTAGGGAAGGATACGCTTCTTTTAATATTGCTACTGCTCCCGCCACCATGGGGCACGCCATACTTGTACCGCTTAAAGGATAATAATCAGCAGATCCTGCGAAATTGAATATATCTCCCCTATACTCCTTATCCTTAGCGATTACCGATTCAGGAGCCATGGTGGATATAATATCAACTCCTGGGGCGGAGATATCAGGATAACAGGGAAGAGTAAAAGTAGGACCACGACTGCTAAAAGATGCTAAATCGTTGTTACTATTAGTAGCACCTACCGTAATTACCGATTTTGCCGCTCCGGGCATGCCACCCGTAAAATATGTAGGACCGTTGTTCCCCGCCGCTGCCACGCAAATCACACCCTGTCTTGTTGCGTTATTAATTGCTCGAGCCAATGCATCTACTGCTACGGGATAACCTCCTCCAAAACTCATAGAAATTATATCCGCATCTCCAAGAGCAGGATTCACACACCAATCAATGGCATTAAGAATATCCGAGTCGTTCAATCCACCAAGAATACTTCCCGCTCTAGCATTAATTATCGTTACACCAGGGGCGACTCCCCTATACTCTCCTTGAGAACCGCCTCCATTACTCCCAATAATACCTGCACAATGCGTTCCGTGTCCGTGCCCGTCGTTATAATCGCTTAGATTTGTAAATCCACCGTCCGAAACAAAATTTCTTGCGTCATTCGAGGGATCGTAATTCAAATCGGGGTGATCAAAAACACCCGTATCGATGACAGCTACTCTTACACCAGAACCGTTATACTCTAAATTATCCGCTCCTATAGCAGGCAACCACCAATTTGAGTAGTCAATAAGGCTTAACGCACTTGTTTGGGGTTTAATTTCATCGATATAAGGTTGCGTGAATGTTCTTGACTTGTAGACGCTTTTAATGGAAAGCTCATTTCGAAAAAGATGTTCCTTATTTAATAATTCTTCAGGATCGCATTCTAGAGCAACTGCAGGAACGATGTCGTA
>JBHLMB010000171.1:0-6223 GCA_048938565.1 Promethearchaeota archaeon
GAGTTTCATTCAATTGATAAATAGGACTCGCGTGCTTAAAAATGGAGGGAGGCCTGATTTTTACAAAAAGATTAAAATTCAATGAAGGGAATTTAAAAATTAAGAGCTGCAATAATTGTAAAAATAACTATTAGGTTTTCTTTTTAATTCTTTTTCCAAGCGAAGGCGAATTATCAGTAGCTAATGGTCCTTGAGTTCATATCTTAGGTCTTTTTTGAGAATTGCATGTCTAAAAATGTTGAATAAATTTCATTCTGGAAAAAGTTATACCTTATTTCTTTATATAAGCCCATGTGTTTTTTAATCACAAGAATCTAATATTTTAAAAGTGTTTTAAAAATGAGATCGATCAATAAATTTTATGAAAAAATCTTCTAACATAATTTATATAGAATATATATGTAATTAAAATCCTTCTTATAACTATGTTAAGTAATGAATCCTCAGCAGTCAATCCAAAGCAAATTACAGGACGATTTAACTTATTAAATCGTCTGAATTACTCTCGATCCCCATTTTCGCATAATAATTTAAAATGATTATAAATAATAATGGAAAATTTAGGTTATAAAGGATCAAGACCTTTATGTCTGGCTCGAACAGCACATAAAATAAAAAAATTAAGTATATTTTTTATATAATCCTTGGATGAAATCGTGTAATTCCTTCATCGGTTTTTTAGGTCAAATAGCGTAATTAGCGCATTCGTCCTCCATGTCAAAACAATCCTGAAGTCGTGCCTTACTCATGACTGACATCATTGACTTTGTCGTGAACAAGTATTCCATCTTTCCATTATTTCTATCTTATTTTTTAATTTTTATTCCGTTTTTTTTTAATGTTTTTATTACGGCTTTTCCATTTGAATCAATTTTTTTTGTAAAAGGATTCTTTCTTATATTTAAAGTTTTAAGGGAATCTAATCTCATTATAACTTCAGGGAAAATTGATATTTGATTATTGGATAAATCTAATGTATGTAAAGATTTTAGGTTTTTGAATGATTCTGGTAAAACGGAGATTTGATTATTAGATAGATTTAATATTTGTAATAATTCAAGGTTTCCCATAATATGTTTTCATGCTGCAAATTTATCTCACATTCTTTCTTGGATTTCAATACAGGTATTTTCATTATAACTTTTATAGGTTTACCACAATAGGGACAAAATTTTGAGTCTTTGGCTGGTTTATTACCACAAATGCATTCTTCTAGATTCTCATTCATACATAATAACCCTTTTTTTTGTCAACTCTGTAAATTGGTTATTTCTTTATTAATCAATTGTTATATATAATTTTGTTGGTGTAATCGTATTTTTTTTGTTTTTAAATTAATGAACTAGTGAGATGTATGTCCTTATGTATAAATAATAAATCAGTAGACTCATCACATTATTAACTCGAGATTAACATAGATTTATTTTGATATTGAATTAAGTATCTTAAAATAGTAAAGTTGGGAATTAAGATTAATCAAATTCATACAAACTCAATGACTCTTGAAGATATTGATGTTGAAGAACTCACACCAATGATGAAGCATTGGTATTCAGTAAAACAAAAATACCCAGAACACTTGCTAGCTTATCGCATGGGAGACTTTTTTGAGTTTTTTTACGACGATGCAGTCAAAATATCAGAATTGATTGGAATAACATTAACCAAAAGAAAATTAGGAAATAGCTCTTATCCTCTTGCGGGCATCCCGCACCACTCGGTTTCGAACCATTTCAATAACTTGATAAGGCAAGGGCAAACATTAGTCATCGTGGAACAGCTTGAAGATCCTACAACCGTAAAAGGAAGGATCGTAAAACGAGGAGTTACAAGAATTCTCTCACCAGGAACGGTGATTGATTCGAGCATGCTTAAATTAGACAGGAATAACTATATTTCTTCGATGATCAAGAGGAAAAACGGGTATGGTGTTGCTTTTGCAGATCTTTCGACAGGGGAGTTCTTCACGAAAGAGTTTTCCACGAAAGAACACGATCCTTTAGAAAAACTTCTTAGCACGATTTCTCAATACGATCCAGTAGAACTAGTGATACCGACCGAATTTAAGAAAGAAGAAAAAGTACTATTAATACTAAATGATCTAATCAACGCCGTTATCAAAACTTACGACGATTTGCACTTCGATTTAGATGAAGCAACCGAAATAATCCTCCAACATTTCAGTTTATCCAATTTAAACGGATTTGGACTCGAAAAATTTCCATTAGCAGTGCAAGCTGCTGGAGGTCTCCTAACATTTTTAAAAGAAACGCAATTAGATATCATTCCTAACATCTTCAAGATTGTTCTAATTCAAGATTCGAACCACTTGCATTTGGATTATGTAACTCAAAGAAACTTGGAACTTGTGTCATCTTTATGGGATAAAGGCAAGGATACTTCATTATATTCAGTTTTCAACAAGACACACACGCCCATGGGTGCGAGGTTATTAAAAAGAATCATGCTCCAACCTCTCGCAGATATAGATGAAATAAAGCAACGACTAAACATCGTGGAAGTATTTAAAAACGACATATTCCTCAGAACCGAATTGCGAGAACAACTACAAGTTATAGGAGATTTAGAAAGATATGTTAATCGAATCAATTATACGGCAAGGTCAAACGCTCGTGATTTATTAAACATTAAAGAATCTCTGGAAATCATTCCTAAAATTAAGGAAGTGATTAAAAAAGCAAAAATACCTGAAATATCATCCTTCATGGAAGGGATCAATGATTTTGAACCAATCAAGTCCTTGATTGAGGTTTCGATACACGAGGACCCTCCCCTTACAATCAAGGAAGGAAACATTATAAAGACGGGATTTAACGAAAAAGTTGACGAGCTAAGAGATGTTCTCAATAATGGGATACAATATGTTTTAGATTACGAAGAAAAACTTAAAGACAAATGGAATCTAAACTCGGGATTGAAAATAAACCACAATAATATTCTAGGATACTACATTCAAATCACGCACAACACTCTAAAATCCATTCCACGCATACCGGACGACTTCAACGAGCGAGCGACTCTAAAAAATGCAAAAAGATACACCACACCAGAATTAAAAAAAATCGAAGAGAAAATCTTAACGGCGAGAGAACAGATAAGCGATATAGAATATGAAATATTTTGCACGATTAGAGATAAAGTCGTGGAGCAAACTAAATATATATTAGAGGCTGCTAAAGCTATCGCTTATATCGATGTTTTATCTTGTTTTGCTGAAATTGCAGAAAAATATAACTATTGCCGTCCATCAATAAACAATAGTTCCAAGATCGTCATAAAAGAGGGTAGACATCCCGTCGTGGAACGCCTGAATGAAGAAGAGGCGTTCATTCCGAACGATTGTTATATAGACGCAGAAGAAGAACAACTGCTTATAATTACAGGTCCAAATATGTCGGGAAAAAGCACGATACTCCGGCAAGTGGCATTAACTTGCATCATAGCGCAAATGGGATGTTTTGTACCCGCAAAATCTGCTTCAATTGGCATTGTGGATCAAGTCTTTACTAGAATTGGAGCTTCTGACGATCTCGCTAGAAAATTAAGTACATTTATGATTGAAATGACCGAAACAGCTAAGATATTGAATTACGCGACCACTAAAAGCTTGATCATCATAGACGAATTAGGTAGAGGTACGAGTACGAGTGATGGGCAAAGCATCGCTATGGCAACATTGGAGAAACTACATGATATGAAAGTAAGGACTCTCTTTAGCACGCATTATCACCAACTGACTGAAATAAATTTACCACGCGTGAGAAATTATCACTTAGATATCATCGAAAACGACGACGGAAGCATTAATTTCGTGAGAAAGCTCCGACCTGGAAGTACAGATAAGTCATATGGTATTCATGTAGCAAAACTTGCGGGTATACCCGATGAGGTCATAATTAAAGCGTTCGAAATCTTAGAAGAAATAGAACAAAACGATCCTTTTAAACCAATTGTAAAAGATAACGGAAATGAACAGGGAAAAAGCAAGTATTATGATGAGTTGATTAAAAACAAGAAAACACAACTTAAGAACCTTAACAACGAATTAGAAATAAAAAAAGAAGAATTATCAAATATAGACTTTGCTATCGCTGAAAAAAAGAAGAATCTTGCGATTTCCGAAAGAAAAGAAGCTAAGGTTAAAAAAAATCCAAGCAAAAAAGTGAAAAAACAAAAAAATTTAGTTCAAACATCTTTTTTTCGTCCAATTGTCAAAACCGAAGTAAAATCAAATAATATGATCAAGAAATTATTAGAAGATTTGGACAATTTAAACTTGGATAATTTAACTCCCGTGGAAGCAATGAAAAAATTGATTGACATCAAAGAGAAACTTAATGCTAATTAAATTAATTAATCCATCATGAAACGAAAGAAAATCAAAAAGATAATTGAGGCAGATAAAATTGCGGCCGGAGAAGTAGTAGAACGACCCGCAAACATTGTAAAAGAATTAATTGAGAATTCAATAGATGCTGACGCAACAGATATCAAGATTATTTTAAAAAAAGCGGGAAAAGTAATGATCCAAGTGATTGACAATGGATTTGGAATCCCTCCCGATGAAATGGAAATCGCTTTTGAAAGGAACACGAGTAGTAAGATAAGGAGCATAGATGATTTGGACTCTCTTGAAACATTGGGATTTAGAGGGGAAGCACTGGCTAGTATTGCTGCTGTGAGCCATGTTAATATAACATCCAAAACGCGTGAAAATACTCTGGGACAGCAACTAATCGTTGATGGAGGCGTTATGAAAAGCAAAAAACAAATTGATGCTCCCATGGGAACTAATATCAAGGTAAAGGGAATTTTTTACAACGTCCCTGCTCGACAGAAATTTCTCAAGTCAAATCCTATAGAATTAGGACACATCACGGATATCATACAAAGATACGCTCTTTCCTATCCCACAAGGCATTTCACATGCCGGCATAACGATTTGGATATTTTGAATTGTCCAGCTAACAATGATCTCAAAACAACTGTATTTCATATTTACGGTCAAAAAATCGCAAAATACATGGAGGAGATCTCCTATAAAGATTTAGACATCGAACTTTCAGGGCTTATTGGCCACGGTCAAATAGCACAAAATAACAGGAATGTTTCCAGCATGTTTATCAATCAGAGATACATTAAAAGCGATGTGTTATTTAGGGCAATAAAAGAGGCTTATAAAGGAACATTAATGGTTAATAAGAATCCCTTTTATGTGTTGGATTTACGATTAAATCCCTCGGTTGTTGATTTTAATGTTCATCCAAAAAAACTACATGTTCGATTCGAGGATGAAGAATTCGTTTTTAACAAGGTTTACAACATTATCAGAGGATTTGTCGAAGAACAATTTATCAAGAAAGAGATCAAATATGTTTCAACAGAACTAGACGAATTTGTTGGTAAAAAGGATACACGGCAATCAATCCAAAATGATAAAAAAATCAAGCGCCCTATAAAGGAAATAAAAGAAAGGAAAGGAAAAACTAAGGAAGAGAAAATAAAGATCGAACTTATTAAGGAAGAACCCATTCAGCGTCAAATCATACAAGAAAAACAAGAAATTCCTCCCAATGAAACTATACGCTCCAGCAATTCAGTACCGGGAAAAGAAAGCAAAACCAATAATTATCCAAAAATAAAACTCTTATCTAAAACTGGACAATTAAACAATAATACATATATCATTTTAGAGGGAACTAATGAACTGGAAGAGGAAGGAATATACATTCTCGATCAACACGCAGCCTCGGAAAGAATAAATAAGGAACTCTTGTTAACATCTTATGAAAAATCGAACATCATCCAACAAAAGCTCATATCTCCTCTTAAAGTTGATGTTAATCCAAGCGAGAAGTGTTTTTTAGAGGAAAACCTAGAGGAAATACGGAAATTGGGATTTGATTTCGAGCACTTTGGGGGAAATACATTCATTTTAAGAGGAATGCCTATAATAATGCAAAAAAATCCCTCTATCAATATTATAAACGATATCGTGTCAGATATAGCTAGCTTGGGTAAAGAAAAAAGTTTTTCTAGCGTAAAAGAGGAGATAATCAATTATCTAGCTTGTCATAAAAGCATTAGAGGTGGAGACGAATTATCTTCAGAGGAAATTAAAAAGCTCCTTAAAGCTCTTTTTCATACAAAAGATCCATTCCATTGCGCTCATGGAAGGCCTACTTTAAAATTCATATCTATT
>JBHLMB010000172.1:0-6222 GCA_048938565.1 Promethearchaeota archaeon
TAGATATGCATCATGAGACCATGTTTCGTTATAATTCGGGTTAACATCAGGATAGTAAAGAGTTATATTGCCGGGGTTTACGCCTGTACCCACAGTGTCATAGTAGTATATGTCAATTCGTAATAGACGTACAATTGAGCCGTTGTAGTATATTTGGAATCCTATTTCATCTATGGATTTGAATAAATTACCAAAAGATCGAAATATTCGCGATTCTCGGAAGGTAAAAAGATCCAAAAAGCAGATTATAGAATTATCCGTTTCAGTTAAATCTAACAAGATAATTATTCAAGCGCCACCAATGTATGCCAGTCAAAACATTATCGTTTTCGCTAACGACGAGCCCATTTTTACTGGTTCACTTAGTAGGAAAAGCGAAATGAACTTGTCATTGTCAAACAAAGAAGGTAAAAAACTCCTCAAAGAAATTGATAGGGAAAAGGATATTTACGGGAAGATTAAATGAAGCTGATAAAAACATTATTAATAGTAATTTATGCAGTTCCTTCAGTATTATAATCTTATTTATATTCTTTTTAAGACTTCTGCTAAAAATATGTCTAAGGACTTAAAGTTTCTACTCTCCACTCTCCATCTTCAAGCAAGAGCGTGATAGGTTTGGATACTCCATCATTGACCTTGAAAAAAAGCTTCATTCGAATATCACTATTGTTTGGAACTTTTGCCGTTTCTTCTGGATTATAAACATACTTCCTACCCTTTAAATTCTTCCACCAAGAATCAACTTTTCGGGCTAACCATTTGTTATCTCCTTTTTTCATGCCTTTCCAACAATATTTACTTAAAGTCTCCAAGAAAAGATCGTAGTTTTCATTTGCAGAACCCAAATTTAAAGCAATATGAGCAACTGAGGGAGCATTTATGCCGCTTGGTAACTCTTTCATTCTTTTTAAATATTCAATGTTTAAAAAATCATCTTGAACGATTTCATCTCCTACGACTTGTTTTAGTTCATTTTTGAATTCCATTGTGTTTCATATCAATTTTATCGTCAATTAATTATAATACATTTATCTTACAACTTTAGAGATATTTAAATGAATGGGGGTATTTTTTGCAGTATACCTTCTTTGGAAACTTAAACTCCATAACAATATTAGCTTAAATATTACAAAATTGAATTAAATCCATTATATAGACTAATATTATCATATAAGAAGATCCAAAAAGTTAAAGCCAATCTCAATTGATAAATAAGGATCTAGAGCGTATTTAATAATGATTTAATCTTGCTTACTATTGGCGGGAGTACATCTCCTATTCTCCTATTAAATCTAATATCAATGAGGTTTTCGATTGGGGTTTCTCCGTCGTTTAAAACGATTAATTTTGCGTTATTTCGTTTTGCTATGATGGGAAAAGAATTAGCAGGAGATACAACCAAGGAAGAGCCAATAACGAAAAAAAGATCCGCATTTTCTGCCGCTTTAGAAGCTTTTAACATTTCTTTTTCTGGCATAGGGTCGCCGAAATTCACAATGCTCGAGATGATCCTTCCTTTACAGTCAGGACATTTTGGTTGTCCTTCTCTAATTAAATCCGTTCTATAGCCATTCCCCCATTTTCTTTTATCCCAACCTGCCTCTTCAAATGTTAAACTTCTTCCACAGTTCAAGCATTTCATGAAATACATGTTACCGTGGAGTTCTGCGATTTTATCGTAAGGTATCCCCGCCTTTATATGCAATCCATCGACATTCTGAGAGATTAAAAAATCAAGCTTGTCCATTTTAAACAATTCAAGTATCAAATAATGAGCTTCGTTCGGTTTCACTTGGTCCCAAGGTACTTTTAAAGGTTTAGGAGGCAGACCTTTATCTCGTCTTGTCCATACACCATCGGGGCCCCTGTAATCAGGCAAGCCACTATCTGTTGATACTCCTGCTCCCGTAAAAACAACAATGTTATCCAATTCTGCAATCCAAGTCGCAGTTAGTTCAATTTTATCCTCGAGGTCCATACCAAAAGTAAGGATCTTATGCTTAAAAATATATATACAATTGCATTATCCAAATAAGCTGTGTTTAAGGATTTAATCTTATTTCAACTGAATCAATGAACAAAAGGTGATTTTTCATTAGACCGAATTGGTTTAATGTTTGGATGACATAATTAGTCTCATACAAATTATGAATATTATGTGAATCGCATCCAATGGAAATCGGGATATTTTTTGTTAATAGGTTTTTAAAAAAAATCTTATATCTTGATGAGAGAAACTCTGGATAAGAAGAATTAAATTCGTAGAATACATTATTCTTATTTAGAAAATCCGCTACAATTTCGAGCTCCTCTTTAGTAAACAAGGAAGGATCGAAATGAGCAAGTACAATGAGAGGAAACCTATCTTCATCGCACTGTCCTTTCCAAGATGTCATAATTTCTTCTACAAAGTTAATACTTTCGATTGATTCGAGATATTCAAATAATATTATGTCAAATTTCTCTGGATCTATCAATGAATTAATATAATTATCCGAGCTACCAAGATCTATTTCAATACCTGTCAGGAGAACGAGATTATTTGTTGATCGAAATAAAAAGTTCTTACATCGCGAAATCTCCTCAATATAATCACATATTTTTTTTGGGGAATCCAATGTAGGAATTATTTTAGCTTTCCATGAATCCGTGAAATGATCAGTAATCGCAATGATATCCAATTCTAAATTTAAAGAAGCAAGCACAATTTGGACGATTGAATTCTTTCCATCGCTAAAATTCGAGTGAATATGGAAATTTGTTCTCGGTAATTTCTTATGATGTTCTGTCATTTTTAATATGGCAAGTCAAGCTTTTCTAAAATTCTCAAGTAAGAACCTAAATACCAAGTGATCGTTCTTCAATTTTAAAGTATGTAAATATCAAACCACTCAAAAAAAGACAAGTTCCAAAAAGTATAACGCTTGATAAGAAGATTAATTCGCTTGTACCTTGAGGAATTATAGTACCAAGAAAGTTAATGCTTTCTATCGAAATTGTATCCGTCGCAATCAAGGGAACAATCGTAGTGAATGTGAAGATTGAAGCCAATATTTGCATCACTCCAATAATGACATTAGTGTGATTAATAATCTTCTGTTTCCTATCGTCTAAGGTAACTATTGAAGCCCTTCCAAGATTGATTGCTATGCTTTTCTTGTCAATTTTTTTAGCGAAAAAATATACTAATTCTCTTAATGGAACGAGATCCAATAAAACCGTGAAAATAGCAAATATACCTATCGCAATTAATACTCTCATAAGCCCAAATATAAAAATTTCTTCTAAACCAGGTCCAGTAGAGCTTATAATCCCAAAATTATTGACTATCCAAATTATAATGCCTAATATGATAATGCTAAAGAACTTTAAACCAGCGAGAGTAAGTATTATCGATGGTCGATCGGCAAATATAAGTAAGTATATGCTTAAACATATAATCATTATAAACACTCCCAAGATAATGGCATTTAAAGAGAGACTAAATGCAAGAATTAAGCAAAACACTCCAACAAGGAATGGCAAGTAAGGAAAAAAAGGGGCTTTATAAGGGCGATCAAGCTCTCTTCTCTTATACCTCAGGCGAACTGCTGCAAAATTAACAAAAGCGAGTCCAAAAAAATATATAAAACTCGTCATTTCTGCTGCAAAACTAATATTAATGAAGATAGCAAAAATAATTGCAATCGAACCCGTTATGATAAGAGCGCCAACCGGTACACCAGTTTCTTTATTAACCTTTTTGAATTGCTTTGGAACGTAATTATCTCGTGCTAATGCATGAAATATGCTGACTGCTGAACCCAATGCAGCATTCATGGCGATTAATGTAGATATAATCGCACCAATTCCCATAAAATAAAATCCAAAAGGGCCTAATATATCTAAAAATATATTTGCTAAAAGAATGGGAGAATCTCCATATTTAGAAGGATCACTTCCAATGTTTACAAGCACGACAATTGTTATTGACAAGTAAATCCCCAATGTTATCAATATCGTGTAAATGTTCACTTTTGGAATGGATTTTGAAGGATTTTTTAGATCATTGCTTAAATAGGCAATATTCGAAGTCATAGATGTGAAACATATAAATAATATGGAGAATGTCTGAATCACTCCTAAAGTGGGAATATATGCCTGGAGATATTCAGGAGAGAAATTAGCTGGATTTGTTAAGGGTGAGACTAACAATCCTACGACTATAAAAACTAGAAAAAATGTCAATAAAATTATTGTGAGCCTTATTAATGTCTTAATCGCTAATTTTTGCGTTCTAAAAACAAAAATAATTATAAATAATATTGAAATTATGGCAATTGGAATGATCTCAAAAATAAATTCTGGTAGAAAAACTTCAAAAAAAATAGTTGACAAGGCCAAAGCAGAAAACGTAACCGTTGTAATGTTAGCAATCCAAAGAAAAAATCCGATGACAAAAGCAGAGAATCCACCTAAAGCTTCTTTACCAAGAGAATAACTACCCCCAGATATAGGGAGACTAGTTGAAAGCTCTGAATAATTTAAAGCCGTGAATAAAATGAGTATACCACATAAAATTAGGCTTATAAGCACTCCTGGTCCCGCAATTCCAATGGCAGAACCAAGCAAGATGAAGATCGATCCTCCAACTCCACATCCAATACCATATAAAATTCCTTGAGAAACATTTAATGTCCGTTTTGGAAGGATTTTTTCTTCATCACTCATTTAACATCAAGTCCTATTTATTAAACGAGTAATGATTAGAATTTAAGATTTTTCCAAATGAAATATACCTGATACGAGGATTAAAATTGCCCCAAAAATCAATAAACCTCCGAGAATGCTGATACCAAGGTCGGGATTTCCAAAATCAATATTCATAACAGAACCGATGCCGAACAACAAGAAAAGAATTCCAACACCGATTAAAATACCTCCAAAAAATTTCGAGGCACGATAAATTAAAGAAAGCATTTCTAACCTATGAATTCTACTTTCTTTATCCCTAAGCTCTTTTTCTTGAGCATCTAATTCCTGCTTTAACTTTTGAAAGATAGCTTTAGAATCGCTCACGCTCTCATCGATGACTTCTTTTGCTTTTTCTAACTTCTCGTGTTCCGATCTTAATCCCTCAAGCTTTTCCGTAAGAGCATTAAGTCGGTTCTCTCGTTCGTTATATTCATTATTTGATATTTCGATCTCTTTTTTCAAGTCGTCAATTCGTTTTTCGTGAACTTCAAGCAGGTCTTCCTTGGATGAAATTTGCTCGTTGAGCGATTCTAAGGAATCAGAAAGCTCTTGTATTTTAGACTCGACTTTGATCATTTCTTGCTGTTTTTCCGTGAGCTGGAACTTATACTTAATGAGGAGTTCATCATATGCTTCTTTTTGTTTTTCCATTTCAGGAAATCCCTCGTTGTATTCCTTGATTGTCTTGTCTAATTTCTTGATTTTAGCTTCTTTTTTCTGTATTTGCTCATTTAACAACCTTTTTTCGTCTTCTTTGACTTCGATTTCCTGATTTGAATGGTCTAATTCGAATTTATTCTTGCCAATGGAAACCTTCAATGTTTCGTTTTCTGCTTGAAGGCTTTTAATTTTCTTTTCAAGAGCGGCAGTTTCTTCCGCTTGCAATTCTAAAAGTGTCTTATTTTCCTGTACTTTCTCGTTTAGTTTTGCAATTTTCTGACGTAATTCATCTTGGGTTGCAACTTTTTCTTTAATTCCATCGGTAAGTACTATTAAATCTACTTGTCTATTTTCGTAAGTCTTGACCAATTGTTCGTTGTTTTTTAAGAGTTCTTTGTATTCTTCTTCCAATGATTCCATGCTTTGCTTGGTGATTTTTAGACCATCTTCTAAGGTATTGATTTCTTCCGTTTTTCTTACATAGCGTTCTTCTAAGGCACTGATAGTTTCTTCCATAGCTTCAAGGTATTCTTTCTTTTCTTCAATTTTCTTTACCAAAGAATCAAAATACGCCTGAGCTTCTTTTACTTGTTTTTGTGTTTCCTCTAAAGATATTTCCTCAACCTCAAAGTCAGGTTTTAATTCAGAAGCTTTTTCAGAAATTTCTTCCATACTATCTTCAAAAGTCCTTAATTTTTTATCAATCATATCTCTAGAGTCTTTCGCTTTGTCTAAATATTTTGTATCGACTCTATCAATATCTTTGATAATATCTTGATTATCCTTTAAACCTTTAGAGTCGTTATTTTCTTCTTGACCTTTTTT
>JBHLMB010000173.1:0-6170 GCA_048938565.1 Promethearchaeota archaeon
TGGAATCATACTCGTGGTGCTTTGGTGGTTTAATCGTAAATTACAACTAGCCTCGGGAGTGTTAATCCTAAGTGCTTCCTTGCTAGAACTTCTTTACGAGAAAAAAAAATACAGGTCGTCTAAAATAATTGCGTTTGTAGGTTCATGTTTTGCCATTGTCGAATCTGCACTTGGAATTGCTTCACGAGACGAATTCAACATGTTCTGGGGAGTGATTGGAGTAGTAACTACCGTATTCTTGCTTTTATCCCTCCAAAAGAAAATAAAAGTAAACATTCCTTATACGTGGTATTTTCTCTTAATCGTTGGGTTTATATTATTTACTTGGATCGAACCAATGGGTTATTATGTCTCTGGAAAGGTGGTTATGGTGGCATTTATATTAAGGCTTATGGCGTATTAATCGAAAATTATTCTATTTTTCTTTTTTTTATTATGATATGATATTAAAAGGTTTTAATTTCTAGAAACATTTAACTCCAGAAAAGATCTTAAAAATTAACCCTTTCTTTCTGGCAGGATTTATCGATTTAATGGAGGCTAAGGTGTTTATGATGGAAAAAAATAAAAAACTACTTAAGAAAACTGAAGACCAACTATCAAAAGCAGATCTACTCCTTGAAAACAAGCAATTTAAGAAGGCGGGAAAAAGTTTCGACGATGTAGGTGATAAATACCTGAAACTAAACGAATATTCTTCTTCTGAACAATGCTTCGCTAAGGCGGCAAGTGCTCACGCAAATCAAGGTAATATATCCGCTGCGTTAACCTCATTGAGGAATGCTGGCAATGTGTGTCTTATGGTGGACCAGTATATGGAAGCTCATAAGTACTTTAACAACGCCGTTAAATTAAATGATCGCGAGAGGGGTACTAAAGAAGGCGATGCTAATTATTTGCTGTTTTCTTCCTTATCATATCTTTGCTATCTCTTGGTTGGGCGTCCAGATCAAGGGTTGACATCAGTCAAGCAGGTAAAGAAAAAAGTAGATAGCGAAGTATTTAAAGAAAATTCTCATATTCGTTTAGTTAAAGATTTTTCTGTAGCACTACAAAAAAAGAAAAGCATGTATTTGGATAAAATCGAGCAGGAATTCGATAAGTACAAATTTAACGATGTCGAAAAAGTTCTTGTAAAAAAAGCATTAATAACAACGAAAGCACAGCTTTCTTTATTAAATAAATTAGTACTCGATAAAGAGCAATATTCCACTGACGACTTAATTAAAGCTTCCCTTGAAATTGATACAACACCTTTGATTGATATATCGCACCACGCTTTTTACAATCACGAGATCAACGAGGTGAAGGTTGCAAAAATGGAAATCTCATCGTCAGATAATTTATCTATCCAAAAGAAAACAACCTTACCCGTAATAATCGCACCAGGCCAAACAAAAATTTTTGAAGTGGTTTTTAAGACAAACTTTCAGATTGACGAATCTTATATTGGACCTATCATTTTAACATGTGAGCTGGATGATTTGTTGACTTTTTATGTGGAATCGGAAGTAATCTATCCAGAGATAATTTCTCCTCCCTCCAAGCTAGAAATGTCAACTAAAAACTTGAGACCGCCCCTTATTGATCAATCCTTTCCATTAGAATTGACCATTGAGAATGTGGGAGAAAGTGAAACTTTTGAAGTTAAAATTGATGTCGAATTTCCCGAACAATTAAAGGTTATGAGAGGGACTACTTCAAAACAAATTTATTCGCTTCGAATGAAAGAAAGCATAAATTGGGAAATTCAGTTAAAACCCGTTGAGGCAGGAGATTTTCACATAAAAACAACCATAAAATTTAAAGATCCGGATCAAAACGAAATCGAACAGGTTCAAGAATTCCCTCTATCAATAAAATTATAAATTCTAATTCTCATGTAATTGCTATCGCAAGAAAATTGGTATGGTTTATGAAATTAAAAGTAAAAAAACTTCAATTTGAAACTGGAAATATTCTTGTTGTCGTAATGAACTCAGAAGACGCCGCAAAATTAGGACAGAAAGCGGGGGAACGAGTAATGCTAAAATCCGCAAAATCAAAATACAGCAAGCCGTTAATAGCCATATTGGATATATCCTACACGGATTCGTTAATTGCTCCTGGAGAAATCGGAATTTTTATCGACACTTTCAAGCGTTTTGAACAAGATTTAGAGTCTGAGGAGATTTCAGTTTCAGCGACACAAGCACCTGATTCGTTCGCATACATAAAAAAGAAAATAGAAGGAAAAAAATTGGAAAGTAGCGAAATTAACGCAATAATTAACGATGCGACTTCAGGGTATTTATCTCAAATTGAATTAGCAAGTTTCATAACTGCAGTAACGATAAACGGGATGGATTCATACGAGATGTCTGCACTCACATTAGCTGAAACTAAGAGTGGTGAATTTTTCAATTTCGGACCAAATGTGTTCGATAAGCATTCAACTGGGGGAGTACCTGGGAATAAGGTAACGCTCATCATAGTTCCTATTGTAGCTGCCTCTGGTTTGTTCATTCCAAAAACATCAACTCGAGCAATTACAAGCCCTTCTGGAACTGCGGATAGCATGGAAGTACTCGCTCCTATTGCTTTTAAGTCAGAAGAATTAAAGAAGCTCGTTTTAAAGGAAAAAGCGTGCATTGTCTGGGGTGGAGCTTTAGACATATCACCAGCTGATAATGTTTTAATTGAGATTGAGCGCCCCCTTCACATGGATCCAATGGGTTTGATGATCCCTTCCATCCTTACCAAGAAACTTAGTATGGGTGTAAAAAATCTCGTGTTAGATATTCCTTGTGGTCCTGGAACGAAATTTCCTACTCCTGATGATGGAAGAAAATTTGCATTAATCTTTAAAGAGATCGCAAAAAGCGTGGGGATAACCGCTGAATGTGCTCTCACCTTGGCGCATCAACCAATAGGTCACGCAATTGGTCCCGCTTTAGAAGCAAGAGAAGCTTTAACATTACTTCGAGATTATTCTAAGGGTCCAAACTCTCTGATAGAAAAATCTACGGATTTGGCTGGAATACTGCTAGAAATGGGCGGAAAGGCTGAAAAGGGAACGGGACAAGATTTAGCAAAGGAAATTCTGCGTTCAGGAAAAGCATATCAAAAAATGAAAGCCATTATAAAAGCACAAGGAGGCGATCCTGAGATAGCCCCTGAGGATATTAAAATAGGTCCTCATGAGAAAGAATTTTTCGCAATAAAAGCGGGACACATCACTGCTGTTGATAATTCTCTCATCAACCAAATCGCAAAAACTGCAGGATGTCCTCATTCAAAAACATCTGGAGTTGAAGTGTTTAAAAAGCAAGGTGCCAGAATAAAAGAAGGCGATCTCATCTTCAAGATATATTCGGATAGTAAATCTAAACTAAAAAAGGCAGAGAAAGTGTACAACTCCTCTGGAGGCCCTATCATTCTGGGCGGAATGATGATAGAGCGGATTTAACCTAAGCCTTATTTTTCATAATATTTTCTATTTTTAGTGTATTTTCTATTTTGATAAAATAAAAAATCGTTATATTTTAAAATAGTTCTTTTTAAAGGTTTGATTTCTCTAAAAATAATCATAAGAGAGATACAAACCTTAATTGTATAGGTATTGATAATGGAGATTACACCAAAAATTATATATGAAAATTTTCTAAATAATCATATTGGAGCCTCTTCAGCAATATCGTTATTAATATCAATTATCGAAAATACTGAAAACAATTCAGAAAGGATACAATGCTTGGAAATATTGAATAAAATTGAAATAAAAAACGATGCCTTATTTTTTCTTTTGGAAAACTTATTAATTTCTGATACGAATGAAACAATTAAATTAATAGCTGCTCGAGGCCTACAGCGTAAATTTCCTGGGAAAGCCCTCCCTGCGATGAAATATGTTATTAAAAACATAAATTCAATAGATCTCATCGTTGAAATCATACAACTAATCGGAACTATTAACAATAAATTATCTAGAAACATCCTTTTAGAAGAATTAAGCAATATTAAGAACCAAAAATGCAAGCGTATCTTGCGGGATATGACTGAATCTGGAGTGAAAAATATAGATGTTAGTGACCTCGCAGCTATACTTGTAAATTTTTTAATTATTGATTATTTCGAGAAAAAAAACGGGAAAGTAGATTTTACTATTGAAAACGGTTTATTAACCGAGCTTAATTTATCTAGTTTAGGAAGTAATTTGAATACCTTGAGTGCTCAGAGGAAATTACCAAGAGCCATTGGTGCCCTAATTAAACTAGAGAAACTGAATTTAAGGATTAATGATTTACCAATTATTCCAAAGACCTTTGATTTACTATCTTCTTTAAAGTTTCTTGATCTTAGCTATAATAAGATTCGTACTCTTCCAAAATCCTTTTCAAGGTTAAAATCGCTTGAGCAGTTATATCTACGGTATAATGACCTTGATACCCTTCCTGAATCAATAGGATCCTTGAAATCATTAAAAATTCTGGATTTACATTCAAACAAGCTATCTCGAATCCCTGAATCTATTGGAAAGCTAAAACTTCTTAGTTATTTAGACTTGTGTGGGAATCAATTGTTAGAGCTTCCAGCGTCGATGGAAAATCTCTCTTCTTTAAAGTACTTGGAATTGAGCACTAATAATTTAAGAATCCTTCCAGAAAGCATGAAAAATCTTAAAAACTTACAGGTTTTAAGCCTTGGAAGAAATAAATCGCTAAAATATCTTCCAGAATGGTTTGGAGGTCTAAAATCGCTCCAAAAACTTGTCCTAAACGATAATGGACTTCATCATCTACCTCAAATGATTGGACAATTAACTTCGCTTAAACAATTAGATTTGAGAAATAATAAAATCGCTCGATTACCGGATTTTATTGCAAATTTAACATTTTTAGAAGTACTAAATTTAAGTTGGAATAAAATAATTATTATCCCTGATTGGATTGGCTCGTTAAAATCACTTAAAGAACTTAATCTTTGGGGTAATAAGATTGAAAAATTACCGCAATCATTAAGAGATCTAAAATCGCTTAATAAAATAAAGATCAAACCTAGAAAATTTAAGGACTCCATCTCTACCCACATTAATTCATTAAAAGTTGAACGAGTGAAATTACTCAAATAATAAGAAATGCATCTTACTCCAAAAAAGATATTCCGGGATTACAAAGAAAATAGTCTTGACAAGAAATCTGCTTTCGAACAATTATCTTTGTTAGTTGAAGGAAGTGAATATATTAAAACTAGAGTTGAAAGTCTCGAAATCCTGGCTAAATTGAGCTTTAAAGATGAAAAATTTTTTAGTCTCTTAGAAAGTCTCTTAGTTTCCGATGCAAGCGAAGAAGTAAGGTTAATAACGGCAAAGATCTTGAAACGATTCTTCATTGATAGGTCGAAGGATATCATTCAATGGGCGTTTTTTAATGAAACATCAGGTGATTGTTTGAACATACTTTACGATACGCTTTTGATCCAACTTGGAGAATTAAAACATTTACCTTCAAGTGTATCCCTATTGAGAGCTGAAATACAGAAGATAAGAGATAAGGATTTCATTATTTCCTCGGATTATCAAAATGAAACATCTATTCTAACATTGTACGACAGATTGATTAATTATTACACGATATCGTTCTTGAAGAAATTATTTTGGCGCTTACAATATAAAATAGAAAATGGTTTAGTTGTTCAATTGGATTTTACTTTTAAAGGGTTGATGTCATTTCCAGAACCTTTAAAGTACCTAAGATCGCTGGAAATATTGATCCTCAAATATAATCAAATTACAGAAATTCCCGATTGGATTGATGAGCTTTCAACTCTTAAACTCTTGGACCTATCTCACAATAATATTAAAATTCTCAATGATCCCTTATTTGCTCTTAAAAATCTCGAAATCCTAAATCTTGAATCCAATTATTTAAAATCAATTCCAAATTCTATTAAATTGATACAATCTCTTCAAAAACTTAATTTAAAAAGAAATCCTTTAGTAGAAATTTCTTTGAACACCTGTCTTATTAAATCACTTAAGGAATTGTACTTAAATGTTCCTGAGGAAAGTAAGGTTCATCGTGAACTAGTTGAGAATAAACACGCAAATCTAAAAATCATCTTTGAAAGAATATAACATTAAAATGTCTGAGAAATTTTTTTGAAAGAAGAAATTATTGATTTTCATATAG
>JBHLMB010000174.1:0-6131 GCA_048938565.1 Promethearchaeota archaeon
AAGGACGGTGTTAATTACCTGAATAAACTTTAATTTAAATGATTATTTAGAAAAGATGAAGATGATCAAAAAAAAACTGAAAAATTTCGCTGGTTTAATTCGAGTTCGACAATATTATAAAAACCTCTTGATTTTTGTTGGCGCTTTTTTCAGCGAAAATATGTTAAATTTTTCTATTCCCACTTATATATCACTTTTGGCAGGATTTATCGTATTGTGCTGTATTTCTTCTATAAACTATGTCATAAATGATTTAATAGATATTGAAGATGACAAGAAACATCCCGAGAAAATAAAAAAGAAACCTCTAGCTTCAGGTGAGATATCAAAATTAATCGCAATCTTGGTAATTATCACGCTTATAATCATTGCCTTGCTATTGGTATTGTGTTTTACATTGAATTTAGGATTCATAATTACCCTTATCTTGCTTTTATTGACTGGACAATTATACAACCATGTACTTAAAAATTACGCCTTTATTGATGTTTTAACTTTATCAATGGGATTTTTATGGAGGGCATTAGCGGGAACTTTGCTTATTGATGTGTTCATATCTCCTTGGCTGTTTTTAGCAATATTCGAAATTGCAATGTTTTTAAGTCTTGCAAAGAGAAAGGGAGATCTTATGATCTTAGGAGAAAAAGACAATGCTGTTAGCCACAAGAAGGTGTATGAAATATATACCCTAGAGATTTTAGACCAATTTTATTTAATGGTTGCATCGTCCTTGTTCATAACATACGCGCTTTATTTAATAATACATTTTAATTTGGATGATTACCAATCGTATAACACGAATGAATACTTAGTTATTTTTTCGATACCTGTTTTCCTTTTTATTATTATGAAATACATATATCTTACTTCTACTAAACCTGAAATTGCTCGAAATCCAGAAAGAGCCTTTTTTAACAAGGGGATGTTCATTGCCATACTAATACTTGGTTGTATAATAGGATATGCTTATTATATCGATGAAATACTCATAATCATATCAAGCATTTAATTTATTTTGGTAAACCGAAAAACTATGAATTCTATAAAATTAGACCTACATCTTCATACGTGTTATTCGGGAGACTCGTTAATAAAACCAAAAGATCTGTTAAAACAAGCTGTTAAAAAGGGATTAAATGGTTTTGCAATTACTGATCATGGTTCTCTTAAAGCCTATAAATCTTTAGAGAAAACAGCTAGTAAAAGAGGGCTTATTGTAATTCCTGGAATGGAAATTGAAACGCACATCGGAGAAGTCATTGCTCTTTTTATTGACGAAGAATTTAAAATCAGAGACAATAATTTCATATCAATCGTTGAAAAAATTAAAGAATTAAATGGATTAATCGTTATTCCTCATCCATTTGACTTTTTGAGAACGAATCACCTAAAAACGAGCTTATTAAGCGAAAAAATAGTAAGAAAATACATTGATGGGATTGAAATCGTTAATTCGAGAATTGTTTTTAATTCCTGCATAAGAAAAGCGAAAAAATATAACGAACGGTTTAAATTATTTGAAACGGGAGGTTCAGACGCTCATACTCTCAAGGAAATAGGTACGGGATATACTTTTATTAAAAATGTAAGTGGTTTGACACTTGACGACATTTTTAAGGCTCTTAAATTCGGGAATACCGTGAGTTGCGGAAAGCTTTCTTCTCCGCTCGTACACGCAAAAACAATATTTAACAAGCTTCAAAAAGGATTATATTTTTAATTATAATAATGAATCCCACAAAACCACAAGTATATGTGCTTAAAACATCGCCAGATACGGTTATAGATGATTATGCTAAATTAATGCATTTAGCAAAATATCAGGAACATTTCCCTAAGGACCAAAAAACTGTCGTAAAACTGAACCTGAGTTGGTCTAAATTCTTTCCAGCTTGTTCGAGTCCTCCTTGGCAGGTTGAAGGCGTGCTTAAAACATTGATTGATGACGGATATGATCCGAAAAAAATATTCGCCGCAGAAAATAGAACTGTAGTAACGAATTTAGCTAAGGGAGTCCAACAAAATAGATGGTCAGGTATTATAAAAAAAATGGGAGTCTGGTTTATGCCTCTAACGAGAGTTAAGTTCGTTCCTTATGAATCACTTCGTCCAAAATTTGTTGATTTAAAAAAAAGACTCCTTCATGTGCTTGATTCAAAAGTATTTCCAGATGGATTTAATATACCACTTGTGTATCTTCATAAAAATATGATTCACACTCCTACAATGAAGACGCACGGTCATACGGGAGCTGAGGGAGGAAAATTAAGAAATGCAGATAATGAAATGAAAAATGGCGGGATCACTGCAAGTATGAAAAACGCATTTGGAGGCCTCCTAACAAAACGTCGCCATTTTAGCCATCAATTTATGTCGGAAGTGCTTGTAGATCTCCTTATTGTTCAAAAACAAATCCATCCTAATATAATGGCTGTTGTAGACGGTACAGTTTGCGGAGATGGTGCTGGTCCGAGAACGATGATTCCTCGTATAAAAAATCACATACTAGCGGGTTATGACCAAGTTGCCGTAGATGCCGTTATTGCAAAATTGTTAGGTTTTGATCCCTTAAAACTTCCTGCAATTAAAATGGCTCACGACGAGGGATTAGGATGCGGGGATTTCGATCAAATCGAATTAATTGGAGAGGAAGTGTCTAATACAAATTGGAATTTTAGCGTCAAGAGAAGTTTTGTAATTTGGGGGGATCAAATGGTACGAAAAGGACCCTTATCTTTTTTACATCCGTTATTTCATAATAAGCTTTTTATGGCTTTACCCATATTAGCCTCAACGATCTGGCATGATATGGTCTGGTATCCAACTATTGGAAGGCGTCGTGTGAAAAAATTTATGGAAACTAAATGGGGCAGTGTTTTTAAGAAATATCCCCCAACCAAGCCAAAAATTCTTAATAAATTCAATTAATCAAAGATTTCATCAACTATATTTGTAATAATTTCAGCTTTCATTTTAGTAAATAAAATAAAAAATTCCATGGAACCTCCAGCACCTTTTATTGGCGATTTCATTAAATTATGTGGATATATTTCTCTTTTTTTACTCCAATCAATTATATCTAATAAGATTTCTCTCAATTTTTCTGTGTCTTTGATGATTCTTAATTTCGATTCTTTAAGAAATTCGGTTTCAAAAACGGGTTTTATAAGTGTTATGAGACAACCATCGTTTTTAATGAAATGCAAGGCTTTGGGTAGGATGTCC
Organism: Promethearchaeota archaeon; assembly: GCA_048938565.1. Classification (GTDB taxonomy): domain Archaea; phylum Asgardarchaeota; class Lokiarchaeia; order Sigyniarchaeales; family SOKP01; genus FT1-020. The sequence continues at coordinate 3,226 of JBHLMB010000174.1, forward strand.
TTCACAGATGTAAAAGTGATATCCATCACGACAATATCAACTAGCTCCTCTAAGTGCTCTAAATGGCGTATGTCAACTCCTAGAAGTGGAATCACTTTAGTTTTCATTTTTTCGCACAATAAAGAAGGATGAAGAAAATCAGTAGCAATATCAATGGCGTATACTTTCTGGGCATCGTGTTTTAACAAGCAATCCGTAAAACCACCAATCGACGCTCCAATATCTGCACACACTTTTCCTCTAACAGAAATATTAAAATTTTTTAAAGCTGCTTCTAACTTGATTCCTCCTCTTCCTACATATGGAAATTCTTTTATCAAATGAATTTTATTCGTATTATTTACCAATTTTCCTGGCTTGGTTATTTTTACATCATTAACGAGTACATGACCATTTTTAATCAACCATTGAGCTTTTATTCGGCTCTCAACTAGTCGTCGATCAACGAGTAAAACATCTAAACGTTCTTTCATGTGGATTTCTCAAGTACTATTAATCAATCTATATTAGACAATCTCCATTCGTGTAATTTATCAGAAGAATTCGCAAGGGTAAGTTCTCCACTTACAATTTTTATTAATAGCTCTCTCAAAAAAGTTGAATAATCGTTATCGTGGTTCAAGTAATTGCTATTATAAGTCTTTAACTTAATTTTTTTATCTTTTATATTCTTGAACACGCTGACATAGTTTTTCTTGTTAATTTCAATTCCTTCTCTTAGGGCCAAAATTAAGGCAGAAACCTCGTGTTTTGGAATTCTCTGTTTTTCGTGATAGACATTTAATTTTGAAGTTTTAGATTCATCTACAAGAAATATTCTAATATGTTTATCATCCTTGAAATAGGTGTATATATTGCTGACAATTTCTAATGTAGTTGATAGCACCCCTATTCCAAATTTGAACTCCAATTTTAGCGTTGAATGGATTCCTTGTAAATAATCAATATAATTCCCTATTTCTCCTATTAGAGATTCTATATTGTGGAAGGTATGTGAATTTAAGTAGCGATCTTCTAAAAAAACAACTAAACCAATGTGTTTTGTCCCGGGATCAATGCAAAAAACTAATATAGAATAATCTTCCTTAAATCCCACTTTATAAGCTGCTAGTACGCGTAAAATATATTTCTTAAGGGGTTCTTCTTGCTCTTTTGATATAATTTTTACGAGTTCCTCGCTAAACTTAGCAATCCTGCTAACCTCTTGTGAAGTCGTTAGTATAATGCAAGGCAAGTTTGGAATCTTGTTTTTAAAATTAAGGATATTAAATTTCAATCCGTGTCGAGCCATTTCTTTATTTACTTGAAAAAAGAATTTGGAGTCTTCGCTGAGTAAAAAGATTTTTAACTTGTTCTGCAAATTATTTTTTATAAGTAAGTATAAATTATAAAATTTAATTTTGATATTTCCTACAAGTCAATTAAGAAAGTTCTTTAATCAATCGAAAGTTCAAGAAGGGATAGTATCTGTTTATGGTGATACTGGAGTTGGGAAAACAACTTTCGCACTTCAAACTCTAATGAATACAAGAATTTCTGGAAAAAATGTCTTATTTATTTATACTAAACATAAATTTCCTTCGAGTAGGCTTTATGATCTTGCTGAAAGAAATAGAAATCGCCTTGATGAATTATTAGAAAAGACTCTTATTATCAATACACCCAATTTTAAAGATCTTAGAAAAATTACTTTTAACTTGGATTTTCTTATTGCTGACCTGCTTAAAGAAATAAATTTTGTCCCAAATGTGATAATCATTGATTCAATTACCGATTTATATAAACTCGATCTAAATATGGAAAGTAAGGAAAAAAATATTGCACTCAATTATGAACTAAATCAAATTTTAGCAAACCTACAATATTTAAAAGAAATACACAATCTTGAAATCCTCTTAGTTAATGATATAAGCCGCAAAGAATTAGGTGATACGATTATTGAAGTTCAAAGTGGGGGAAAAGTTATGGATTATTGGATAGAATTTTCTATAAAAATAACCCGTTCTAAATCTTTAAACCAAAGGTACATTGAACTTACGAAATCTCCCAGCGAACAGAAGCTTAAATTTACTTCACGTTTGTCTGAACTTGGATTTGAATAATCTAAAAAAATATTTTTATATTAAGTCGTGAAAAAAAGCAAAAATATCAAGAACCATTCATTAGTATAATAATACAATGGGTAAATATAATGAAAAAATAAAATTATCACGATGGCTGGATAGTAATCTCCCAAAATATTTTCCAAACAAAAATGAATTCATTGATATAATCGAAAAAATAGCAGAAGCAACAATTCCCATAAGGGGATTGCTCGAAAAGGGAATAACATCTCGAGAAATTGGATATCGAATGGATATAAAAGAACCTCAGGCTAATTCTAAAAATATTTATGACGAAGAACAAATTCACGAGGATGTTCTTACCCATTCTATCATTCTTAGGGCTTTACAGGAAGGAGAGACGCCCTTTTTGTATATTGCGTCTGAAGAAGCTGAACCCCTTCTCGGAAACGGGAAATTTGGTATAACGACTGATCCAGTCGATGGCTCCTCTAATGTTGCCGTAAATAGGACCGTGGGCACGATCGTGGGAATCTTTAACGAAGCTGGCGAGATCATTGCTGGTATGTATATTCTTTATGGAATTTTTACAAATCTTGTATTAGCAGTAAATGGAAAGGTCGTTGAATTTATTTTAGACACTTCTCCTTATAGTATGACTTTTTATCACTATGTTTATCATGATATAATCGAGATGCCTGATAAAAAAGATGGAGGAATTAGATGTATGGGGGGGAATTCTCGATTATGGACGAAAAAAAGTAAAGAATATGAGAAATCATTAATTAAACAGGATTTTAAAGATCGATATAGTGGTAGTTTTGTAGGGGATTTTCACGCAAT
>JBHLMB010000175.1:0-6113 GCA_048938565.1 Promethearchaeota archaeon
TAATTGGAACATGATTATTCCACTTAAGGTTATAATACTTCCTATCAAAAGAATTAATATTATGAATAAAGATTTTTTTTTCATTTTTTTTTCACTTATTCTTTTACTTATTTAATCAAACAAAAAAGTAAGCTGATTATACTTAAAAAATCCCAGACCAACATATAAAAACCCATGGGGGTATTTTTTGCAATATCTATAATCTTGACGCCCGTCGCTTGTGAATCCTTGATATATTTCGAAAGTATTGTCGCCTAATTTTCGGGCGCCTTTTTGATAAGCAAATGAAAGGGAAATAAAAAAGAAACGCTCTCAAATGATAATCATAACAAGGCACTTGAACGCTACTTGAAAGCCATTAGCCTATATATGGGAGATAGTGTCCCTTGAAATTTGATAACATGAAGCAGCGACAAGAATTCAAGCATTTATTAGAGTATTTTGAGATTGAATTCTCCATTCGCTGATTGTTCACTAGATTTTTTGATTTTTTTCCATTTTAGGATTACTTTCTTAAGTCATTATAATAAAAAAGTTTACGAATTTTTGAGGTTAAAAAGGAATTATGTTACATTGAGAGTTTTGTCTGTAGGAGAATGTGAAATCTCGCAAAAATGAAAGTCGAGAGATTATAAAAAAAAAAGGAGATCTCAAGATCTCGCATTATATATCAGGACCACGGGAAAAACACATAAGAATCGTGTGGCGTGATTTGTGGAAGTGACCACCACGTAACCCACCAAGGCGTTGAAATGAAGGCTTGATATTCGTTGTATCCATATTCAATACACCAAAAAAAATTCTCCGAGAAACACAATCCTGAAGATCCGAATCCTAATCCATAATGCCATAAATCCGTGCTAGAGATCGCCAAGTAATTACCGCTCTTGAAATCTTCCACCCAACCTCCCGAAAAGCATGAGTCAACGACAATGGCGATCCGAGGAGAGTCAAATGGTTCCAATCTACTGCGGAATACATTTGAATATAACAGACCAGCATTTGGACTAACTTTCGTCAGTGAACTAGTACCACTGTTAGCTCCATGACCCATTAAGTAAAAAAAGATGGTATCGCTCGTGCCCTCGTAATCTCTTACTTCATATAGGTCTGGATAAGGGGCAGCTGAGTCCTCAAACCTGAAGATTTTTGTGTACCCCCTTGATTTGATGGCGTTAATATAAATAGAGACACGCGTGTCCTCTCCTGGAAAATGCACACCAAACATGTTTCTAAATGTATCCGTTGAATAAAAAAACACGCCAATTTTTTCCGCCACGTTGTCGACCGTGACTGCTTGGATTGTCGTGGTAGAAAGCCCCTGATGGTCATAAGCGACGGTCTTTATTTCGTGATACCCTTCCTCCCAAGTAGTTGTATCCCATTGATAGGATAGAGAAGCCGTGCTTTTTCCTGATGTACCTACTTCCTGGCTTTTTACGGGCGTTCCATCGATAAAAATTTCGATGCGAGCAACGCCCATGTTGTCGCTTGCAGCTGCGTTAATGGTAAGAGCGCCTTTAACAGAAGGGATTTTATCATCAACAGAAGAAATTCGATCGTTTCCGTCCCAAGTCGTCAGAGATACAGTTGGAGGCTTTTTATCAGCGTCCATTACAGGTGTAATTGTCGTCACGCAAAAAAGGCTTGTTAAAACCGCTCCAATAAACAATGTCACGATACACTTCTTAAATCTTGAATTTCGCATCTTTAATCATTCTTGTTGTTGTTTTTTGATTTTTTTGTAAAAAGACAAAAAAGTTCGATTTACTTGAACGCAAATGGATATATAAATTTTTTGGGTAGAACTATTACAAACTAGTGGTTTTCTATTCCTTGATTAATCCCGTTCTCACCTTGCCTTGATTATCTTCTGAAAAACCACGAATCATAACTGCGGTCTTATCATTTCATTCGGAATTAATCAATGAAATCAATTGGTTCAAACTAAATTTCATTAAACGACGACTAAAACCGATTTTCCAATGAAATAAAAAAGTTTACGAATTTTGTTTTTCAAGTTGGTTTTAGCACATTGAATTTTAAAATGAAGATATTCCAATGAGATGTAGAATTCAACTATGAATTATAGTAGGAAAAAATATTGAGAAAAATAAATTGAATGAAGTTTTTAATTAGGGCATGCCATCAATAATAATCCAATTGTAAGGGTATCCTTCAAGCACGGCTTTAGAGCCTAACACCTCTGGAGTCGTGGAATGCATTGAGTTCCCTGCGTGAAAGGTCACCTCCGATTGTAAATTAGGCGCCAAACTCGCCCATCCTACGAGAATACTATCGTATGTTGAATTTGAAAGGGTAACATCCAAGAACATGTCGTTAATGTATTGCACGCTTGATACATTCCAAGTACCAATATTCTGGTTGAAGGAAAGAGCTCCCGCAAACATCCCGCTCATGTCAGTTACGCTCGAAACATCCCATCTGCTAATATTCTGATTGAATGCGTCTGCCCCTGCGAACATGTAGCTCATGTCTGTCACTCTTGACACGTCCTCATCTTCAATGCCGTATATCATCTCAATCTTCCAGCAATCCCAAAACGCTCTGCTTAGATTAGTCGTCCCCGTTAATTTTAACCTCCTATAATTCAGATAATCCAAATTACTACATCCTGCAAAATACCCTCCAGAATTTCCCAATCGCAAGTCCCCCCATTGAAAGACTTCCAACAACTTTAGTCGATCCCCTCCGTAATTAAACCGCCAACCAATTATAGTACCGGAAATTATGATCCGATATGCTCCAATCGAGCTGTACATGTGAGTAACTTCCGATTGGTTCCAGCTCGTGATCGTATCGTTAGTTCCATCGCCCCACCAAACGGTAAAGTTATAAGTTCCACGCTCTTCCAGGGGCAATTTAATTTGATCGTCTTTGCTTTCGCCTGGTTGTGTCGTATCCCAATACGACACAAAACCTTCGTACCAAATAGGTTCTGGGAAATGGTAATGATATACATTAAAACCACCTAGTAATATGGCTATTAAAAAGACCGAAAAGATAGAAAATACGATTTTATTTCTATTATTGGTTTTCATTTTTTACTTTTCTCCCTTGCTTTTTTGCGTGTTGTTGTGAAATTCTTGTTCCATTCTGTTTTTCTAGGGATATTATTGAGATTTTCAAGATAATTTTTATTATATAGTACTTGTAGTTTTGAAGCAGTATTTAAACGCTTTAGACAAGAACATCCTGTAGAAAGACAATGTTCCTGTCTTGTTAGATACTGTTTTTATCTTATTAGTTCATTTGGGAAGATTTATTCAATAGGTTAAAAAAATTTCAATATTATTAGAACCAATTTCTATGAAAATATAACTTTACGAATTTTGACATATATAACCTTAGTAATCGTTAAATTCTTAATTTAAATTTCTAATTTATCTTATTTTTATGGCTTTTTTGACAAGCAAATGAAAGGGAAATAAAAACGAAATGTTCTCAAATGATAATCATAACAAGGCACTTGAACGCTACTTGAAAGCCATTGGCCTATATCTGGGCAGATTCTTTACAATTGATCGAACGAAATATGGATAAAATTTGAAATTATCGCTGGAACATCGACGATAAAATCAATGCATTCAATCGTCTAGTTCGATAATTGAAGGTTTTAATTTTCATTTTTTTTCTAATTCCTTTTCGAAGCTCCGATCGAGTTTGCAGGCATACATTAAAAAATTAGCGTGTCTTACTTGTTATTTGGGATTAAAAATAGGAGATCTTAAGTTGGTGTAACAATGGTAAAAATAGTATTAGAGAGCGAGGAAGTGGGGGGTGAAGGTGAGGAATCGAAAGAAACGATGTTAAATGCTTTATTAGCCGAATATAAGCTTCACACTCACGCTTTTCCGCAAGAACTATGCGTTAAAAACGAAAGGATCAAGAAAGCACTGTTCGTTCTCAAGAAAGAAGACGATTTCGAACCTTTAAGAGAAAGCGTGATGAAAAAGGACGAAGGCAAGGAAAGGTTCGACTTTTCAAGCGAAAGATTGGTTTTTATCGATCTCATATCTTCTAGAAAGGAAATTAGGCCTATTTTCTTCATTGGGAACGCAAACAAGGGGCAATTAACTCTTTTAGCCTCAAGAATGAGGAAACTATTCGATTAAGCGCGTTTTTACAGTCCTTTAATAAGGGCTGCCTTATATTTTTATTTTTATAAAATTTCATGATTTAGTATTTCAATCCTTAGAAATAGTATAAAAGATAAGAAGAAGGAGATTTTTAAAGTCTATTGCACTTGTCTTATGAAAAGACATCAAGTATCATCTTGAGGGCATCTTCGTATCTTTTTAGTGCTTCAGGGTAATTACATTGTAGTCTATAAATATCTCCAATGTTATTAAGAATGATCGTTTTCGAGAGGAGATCTCCCAACTGTTCGACGATTATATTCGTAAACCAAGTTATTTCTTAAATATCGCATGTAATTATAGAATAATTGCGAATGTTGACGACTCAAAAAGTTAATAATGTAATGAAAAAAAAGATTAAAAGAGTTTTAATTGTACTTCCATCTTCATATCAAGAAAATAGGGCTACATACCATCGTGGATGGTCCATAAATGCGTTCCTATAAGCACGGCTTTTGCATTTAAAACCTCCGATTTCGACGAATGGATAGAGTTTCCAGCGTCAAAAGTAACTCCTGATTGCAAGTTAGGAGATAAATCAGCCCATCCAATCAGAATGCTGTCATAATTTGCTATCGACAATGTTATAGCCTCAAACATCCAAGTCATGTCCGTCACACTCGATATGGTCCAACTTCCAATATCCTGATCAAAAGAGTAAGCATTACTAAACATTGATCTCATGTCAGTAACACTTTTCACGTCCCAATTACCTATATATTGGTTGAATGCAGAAGCCTCATAGAACATTGAGCTCATGCTTGTCACGCTCGACACATCCCATTCTCCTATATCTTGGTTGAATGCAGTAGCATAGCCAAACATTCCATACATACTTGTCACGCTCGACACGTCCCATTCTCCAATGTCTTGATTGAATGATAATGCCCCCCCAAACATAAAGCTCATATCCTTAACACTTGAAATGTCCCAATCCGCTAATTCTTGATTAAACGAAATAGCGCCCGAAAGCATGCTGTTCATGTTAGTCACACTCGATACATCCCAGTTGCTTATGTCCTGATTGAACGAATGGGCCAAGCGGAACATGTAACTCATATCGGTCACGCTCGACACATCCCAATTACCTATATATTGGTTGAAGGCATTTGCCCCAGCGAACATGTAACTCATGTCTGTCACGCTCGACACATCCCAGCCACTGATGATCCCGTCAAAACTCAATGCGTAGCAAAACATCCAACTCATATCCATCACGCTCGACACGTCCCATTCTCCCATGTCTTGGTTAAAGTTATCGCATCCGTGGAACATTTCTTTCATGTTTACCACTTTCGATGTGTCCCATTGGTTTAGATTTCTAATTTTTTCGAAATTGCAATATCCAAATGTACCTTCTAAGGTTGTAGTTCCCGTCAAATTAAGAACATCACACGCAGTAATTTCAAGGTTATAGCATCCATAAAAGTAATGACCAATATTACCCAGGCTTAATGGCCCCCATTCTTTAATCTCAAGCATTTTTAGTCCATCTCCTCCATCTTTAAAAGACCATCCAACAATAGTTCCAAAAATGGTTATATTATAAATCCCTGGTGATGCATAATTATGGCACGCTTCTGCTTGATCCCATTGAGTGATGGTGTTGTTGCTTCCGTCGCCCCAATGTACATTGAAATCGTATGTTCCTGACGGAAGTAGCGGTAAGTACACTTGATTTGAATCGCTCGAACCAACGCCCGTTCTTGTCGTGTCCCATCTCGACAAGAAGGCTTTTCTGATAACAAAGGAAACCTCGTTTGATCCAACATTTCCAGCCGAGTCGTTAGCCCAAGCTTGTAGCGTTATGGGACCATCGGTGAAAACAACGAATGTTGGCGTGGTATAAATCGTACTTGTACCGTTCCAGTCAAACCAGATAGTATCCACTTCAATATCGTCTGAAACCGAGATATTTAAAAGGTGTTCGGAGCCAATATAACTAGTGTTATT
>JBHLMB010000176.1:0-6061 GCA_048938565.1 Promethearchaeota archaeon
ATAAAATTACGAATTCTAGAAGTACATCATCTTTAAATTAATAGGTTTATTTTTCTCGTTAATATTTTTTTTTAGCATCTGTAGTGGAGCATGGTCAGCACGGCGCTTTTCTACTAATAAGACGTAAACGGAGGTTCAAATCCTCCCAGATGCACATCTAATTAGATTTTCAGATTTATTTCAAGTTGGGCATATATAGCGTATGTGAGGGTAAATAGCGGGCTATTTTTTATATGGCAATATTTATAAAATAACCAAAGGTATTAATACAAATCTAAATTTAATGAAATTATTATTTATTAATAGATTTATCAATTGATTAGTATGGTAAAAGTATTTTCCTGGATTAAAAAGCAACTTGTATACTTAAAAGACTCCTTTCTAGAAATTGTTAAAAGCATTGTATTTGTATTTTTAACTTTATCTGGCCTAGGCGTGGCGATATTGTTAAGATATTATGATCAAAGCGGAGTGTTAATTGGCGCAAGTGCTATTATCGTCCAAATTATTGCATTTATAGGACTGTATTTTTTATTTCATAAGTACTTAAAAGTAGAAAAAGAATCTGATACGCCAAAAACTTTAAAAAAATAAAGTATAATCTAAATATACTTCTCCCAAATTCTTGTTTTAACACCTTGAGAGATTAAATACTCTTTTACATCTGTCAAAAGAAGACGAGGATCATATTCCCAAGTTTCAATTCTATTGAATGATATGCACTTTACAACACTAATATTTAGCATTTTTTGTAGCAAAAGTCCATAGGTTGAAACTTGAGGTAATGATGTCATAAATTTTCCTTCTGGTTTATAATCAATCACTTTTACGACATCTTCCTTGTTGTTGATTTGTATTAAATCAATATGTCCTGTTATATATTGATCGTTAACATTTATCCAAATGGGTATTTCTATCGCCACGGAATCTTCATCTTTGATCAAGATGTTTTTGAGAATTGGTTCGTGCCCTGGAGTCTTGTTAAAATGAGACTTTCTATAAGTATCATAAACATTTTGAGCGTATTTTGACAACTTAAAGCTCGAATCAAGTTTTTTTATTTTTCCCTGTCGTATCAATTTTTTTCCAAAACTGGATAAAAAACCGTTTTTAACTCCTCGAATCTTAAAATTAGATATACGTTGGTTAGCTTTTAGATTAAAAACATTATTAGGTACTATTGGAGTCTGATATATTTGCTTAAAAAAAGTTCCGAGTCTTTTAAATTCAGCTCTTTTTTCACTTAAACCTTGGAGTTTCTCCTTATGATGGGCTAAATTCCAATTGAAACTATATTTTATGTGTTGATGATAAAAATCTCGCTTTTTTATCAAAAAGTATATTCCTCCACACTTGCATCGTTCATATAAGGTTTTTCTTGATTATAATAAGCAATTTAATTATATAAATCAGATATATTAATGAATTACTATTTTTAAATCACGATTTCACATAAAAATCCCCTACGGGCTCCAAAATTTGATACTTACGAAATAAATTTTTACATTTTTTTTTGTTTTTGCTTGAATTTCGTATACAAGGTTTTATCAAAGATTTTTCCGATTCTTCTTGCGATTTTGTTTGCTATTTCAAGACGATCACCCTCAAGAAGATTACTTGTAGTTCCAAGCGAGGCTTGCCCTGATCGTTTTTCTATCACATTTTCAGTTATCGTCTTAACTAAATCGTCGATTTTTTCCTTATCAAGTAATTTTATATCAGGAGCATATATTTTAATTTTTTCCAGGGCAAAATTAAAATAATAGGAAAATAATTCAATTGGATTATCATTTAAATAACTATGATTCTTTATGTGTTCCGTTGCCGTTTTTGTGTCCTTTTCTTGCCAGTAAAACTGACTTGGGTTAAATCCTGGTTTGTTTATATTAATAAGCGTCGATGTAATCCTACGCTCGATCCAATTTAAGGTACTCATTTTTTGTTTAGCGCGCGTTTGTATAATTTCTTTTTCCTTTTCATCTCGTTTTATTTTCAAAACCGTATTGATATGTTTTTTACGTAAGGCTTCGAATGTCTCAAATCTTTTTACAACATCATAAGCGACGCAATAAGAAATAGGAGATATCTTATCAGCGTCTAATTCTAAGGAGACATAATCGTTAAAAATATAGCTCGCTTCTCCTCGTAATTTTTTTACGCTCTCCTTTAATGCAGATTCTGTTAACCTGGCTAAAATAAATCCATTAATTAGAAATGGTTTATTGTTTGAGTTTAAAATCAATACTAATTCGTTTTGTAGCGTAATCATGCGTTTAATCAGGAGTTCTTCGAGTTTTACAAACATCCAATCTTCTTTTTCCCTAAAAGCGTTCATTTTTTTTAGGGCTAATAAAAACAAGGATCTTTCATTTGATACTTTTGAATAAAGCTCAATTATCCTTCCTAACGGCCGAAAGATCTTTGAAAATATGAAGTAAAAAATCTCTTTTACTATATTATTTATAATATCTTCGAAATTGAGTAAAATTAAAATATGTGAATAATCAATAAGCTTCATTTTTTCGAAAAATATTCGATCGATTATCATTTTTTTTTGCTCGGAGACATCGAATTTTGATTGTTGGGATTCTGGGCTTTTTATTTGTTTATTTAGCAACACATTAGGTTCTCTTAAATTTATTATTTCATATTTATTGATGTTATATCGAACCATATTTTTTTTCACTTCAATGGCAATATTCTCGTCGAGATTCATCAAATACAAGATATCATTAACGCCATATTTCTTAAGAATGTAAATAATTTCAATAAAACTTGTTTCATTTAATCCTTGGAGGAAATATATGAAATCATTTGCGCTTGTTGTAAGCTTTTCAATTATCTTCCCTTTTAAAAAAAGAAGCATATTCTCTTCAAATTCTTCGAAATTTAGATTTTTTTCTAAAGATCCTTCAATTTTATGTATTATGTCTGATTTCAACTTGTTTGCTTCTAAAAATTCTTTAAGCCCCTTAAAAGAAATTGGAAAATGATTAAAATAATGATTAAGTATCTTTCTTTTGATTTTATTTAGGGGCATTTCTTCGATTTGTAATTCCTTATAGGATTTAAACTCAAATTTCTCTTGAATCTGCGAAATACTTCGAAGTAAAGTCGATGTCTCTATAAATTTGTCTTCTTTTTCTTTCCGTTCTAATTTCGTATCTAAATCAATGGAAATGTCCTTTAATTTTGAAGACTCCTCTAATATTTTATTTTTCAGCTTGTCTGTCAATCCCATTGTATCACTTAATAAATCATAGAAGAAAAACGGGGGATATTCCTTTCTTATGATTTCCAATAGTTCAATTTCTATTTCTTCTTCGATTTCTTTTACATCCCGCTCCTTGTATCTTTTATAATCCCTTTCTTTTATGCAATAGGTTATGAACCTGTTTTCTCTTTTTATTATTCTTTGTAACAAGTCGATTTCTGATTTTAAAGATCCTTTTGATAGCTTGGAAACTTCTTCAAATAGAATGGCTTTTTCTTTAATCTCTAAACTTTTTGTTGAGTCTTCAGTAGTTAAACCTTCTTTTAAATCGTGTTCTACTTTAATTCCTACATTATGATATAGATGTATTGCTATTGCAGCTGTAAGGAAATCCTTTAGAGAGGCGTTTTTTTCTACGAGTTCATATATTTTATGACGGTCTGCTTCCCTTCTAAAGTGTGTCAATATTAAATTTACAGTTTGAAAATGTCGATAAGTCCCTTCTACGGCTGTAAAACTTCTCTGAACACCTTTTATCATATTTACTTTTCCCATTCCTTGAATGTTGTTTTGAAATTATCTGCAATACTATATTTGGCGTGTTTATGCCAATATTTAAATATAATTGTATGGAATAAATCTTCACGAAAGAAAGCCTTCTCCTGTTTGGATAATTTGTGCTTGAGAATAATAGATGAAGGTAACGGAATCAATTTTGAAAAATATTGTAATTCATTTATTTGAATAAATCTATGAAAAGAATCCTTGCTAATACTATGCCGCTCATTCAGATTTGAAAGGTCTTCCCAGGGGATTTCAATATTATCTATTTTCTCTTCAATTAGGTCTCTTATTAGACCCAGAATTATATCTCCTTTTTTAATATTTTCTTCATAATGATGTAAAAAAATCATTAATTCTTCTGTTTCTCCATTATTAGAATATTCTTCTATTTTTCCCTGTAATATTTTTAAAAAACCTTCTGGGTTTATCCCCTCAGATTCTCGAGAATCTATATAATCTAGAAAATCTTCAATTATCACATCAAGACTCATCGGTTTCTTATCTAGTTCTTTAAAAAATTGTTTTGCATAATCACGAATCCAATCAAGCATATGATACTTCCAACTCATCTTGATCCCTCCTATTCTTTTTTCTAAAAACCGATGGAAACGATTTGAAAAACTCACCGGGTCGGAGATTTCAGATTCTTTTTGTTCCAATAAAAATCGATTTATTGCAGTATTTTTAGTTATATAAGCAACTAGAAAATTTATTTCCCCTAAAAACTTTTTATAAATTTCAATTTCTACTTTTACATCACTAGATTTAATGTTAGACTTTTCTTCAGCGATGATTATGAAATCTTTTATAGATAGGAAAGAATTGCTAAAAAAAACATCAAATTTTTTCTTTATTAAGGTTTTAAAATCAACTAATAAGCTTTTCTCATCTAAAACTCGATTTTCTAACGTTAATTGAAGGATCTCTATTTCATTTAATAAGAAATCGAGAAGCTTGTTAATATAATTATAAGTTATTTTTTTTGAATGTGTTTGTTCAGCAATATCTCTTTTGAGCATCTTTGTAAAGAAGACTGCAAATTGCTTTAGTTTTGTCCTTATAAGATATTCAGGTAACGATTTTAATACGATATCATAACTTTTTTTATACATTTCTCCTAAATAATTTAAAATTGAGTCAAGTTCTGCAACTCTTAGGTTAGTTTTTTTATTTAAGGATTGTTCAATAAATTTCTGGGTTATTTCGAGAAGATTATTAAATTCTGTACCTTCTAATTTCCCTTTTTTATTTATAAAAAAAGAGTATTTTTCCATCAAATTAATTAAATCTCCCCTTTCTCCCGATGTTATAAATTCGTTTGAAAACTGTAAGAATTTATTTGTGTAAGCATTTATGTTAACTAGTTTTTGTTTTACTTTAGATATAATCTCTTGAATTTTAGAAATACTTCCTTCGTTTTCCAGGTATTCTTCTGTGTTATTCAATAAATAAGAAATGAATTCATCTTGAATTTCATCCAATGTACCTATATTGCATAATTCGAAGAGGTCTATTCCAAATTTAATCGTATTCTCAATAATAAAATTTATACTTGGTTCGGAAATGCTATATTTCAAGTGTTCAACTGCTATTTTCCCCGTATAAAGTCCTTTTTGTTTGTTATATCGAGTATTTTTAATCTGCACTTCTCGAGGTTTTTTATGCCATTTAATTACCATATCAGATGTTATGGTAGCATATGTCTGTATCATATTTTTTCCGGTAGGTTCTGAACCCCCTAATCCCACTAATTTCTTATTCCATTTTCCTTCCAATAATTTTCCATATAATTTTTTACTGAATCGCGAAGCAAATCGTTGCATGATGCCTTGCTTATCACTCTTTTGTAATTGAGGTCTATCGATAAATTCTTCTATTTCTGAAAAGAACATACTTATTTCATTAATGGATGATCTGGATTTATGGGTATTTAATATTCCTAGCTCTGGTTTTAGGGCAAGTAATAAACACTCATTTTCTTTGTATTGTCCTGGAAGTAAGATCATCGATTTAGGGAAGATATTAAACCCTCTATTTTTGGTTCCATTCATTTCCTCCCTATTTAATAACATAAATTCAATTGAAAAGAGTTCAGACCCCGTATAATCTCTGAGTATTGCATTATAGATTCCTAAAAACTTTATGACATCGTGATATAAAGCTTTTATTTTCTCCTTAGTTAGATTTCCTGCCCCAATAACATCACCAACGGTAAGTTCATCATCAATAGGAGAAGTATACCCAAAAATTACGGAATACTGGTAATTGATTGCTTCTCTGGTT
>JBHLMB010000177.1:0-1201 GCA_048938565.1 Promethearchaeota archaeon
TCTATTTTATTTTTTTATCAAAATAGAGAGAATAATTTTTTCCAAGAATTTGATCGAGCTCTGGGTGATATTCCGGATTTCTTTCTTTTATCCATCTCATTGCGTATTTCATCGTCCAAATCAAACGCTTTTCTTCCTTGTTCAACCCCTTCTCCGAAGATAATTCGTCGTGGATCTTGATACCCGTCTCTTTTTTTTGAACTCGTATCCAATAGCGCATTAAATTCAACATTTTTTCAGGTATGTATTTCGTCAAATCCTTGATATTATTTCCCACGGACTTGCATACATATAGTGACTTGTCTCTTCTAAGAGATGTAAGAATCTCCAATATTTTATCGTTTTTTTTTGGATCTCTGAGCCATTTTATTTCAGTCGTAGGTCTTAAGCTTTCTGGAACAATCTTTCGAAGGTACTCATTCTCGCTTTTGACCCCATTT
This sequence comes from Promethearchaeota archaeon, assembly GCA_048938565.1. Taxonomy (GTDB): domain Archaea; phylum Asgardarchaeota; class Lokiarchaeia; order Sigyniarchaeales; family SOKP01; genus FT1-020. The sequence goes on from JBHLMB010000177.1 coordinate 441, forward strand.
AAAAAGAGTTTTAAGAATATCATCAGGATTTTTCTTCAATCCGTATACTATTGGAAATGCAGCAGCTTCTCTTATAGCCCATTTATGGTGAGAAGCATACTTTTCGACTAACCACCATATTTCTTCAAACTTCCCTGGATTTTGATAAATAAATTCTGCAAGAAGAAATAAAGCTACTGTAAGAAGTATCGAATTTTGTTTGAATTCACTTTTATCAAGAATTATTTCTGCAAAATTTAAGAAATAATCGTTGCTCACCTTAATGTCATTAACAAGGAACGAAAAAAATTCTTTCACCGCGTGCTTGGTTATAAATATCACCCCTTTTCCCTTACGCTCTTTTTCAGGGTTCATTTCGTATTCTTTAGTAATATATTCTTCAATTTTATCACATAAAGTCGTCATATCAGAAAAGTCCCAGTTTTTATTGGAAACGCAGAAAATTTTAACATGTTGCCTGATGAGCTTCGCAGAACTAATGGATATCATACTTACTAAAAAAGTGAGGCAATTAAAAATATTATTTTGTGTACAAAAAAAACAACACCAAAGATATATTAACACTTTTTATTATTATCCATTTACATTTTTTTTTTTAAAGAAATGCATTTTGATAAAAAAGGAATTGATAAAGATGAAAAGATACAAAAACAGACGAAAATTATTACTCTTTGTTCTATTATTTTTTCCAACGACCGTGTTTCTTGGCTTGATAACACCTACAGCCATTGCTGCAACTCCCGTTCCCGATCCTGATGTTA
>JBHLMB010000177.1:1211-6032 GCA_048938565.1 Promethearchaeota archaeon
TAATAACAATTGGGCGTGGCACGATGATATTATACCCGACACTAAAATCATATACGACGAAGAAACTATTGTAACAGATTCAATGGGTAATGTTTTCGTGTCTTATAAAATAAGAAAAATTGTTAATATCACTAAGATTGAAAATGTTTCTCTTGATGGAGGCGAATATCCTCCTTATGGTAACACTTCCGTAGTTTTTGGTACGGAATGTTATTATAATTGTACTTCCTCCCAACTCATAGCCTATAATATGACGGATATTTATGGAGATGAAACGAATGAAACAATCCCTCTTGCAATGTTTGGATACAACGCAAGCGTCGACAAGGCTCATTGCCTGGGGTATTATCGCTCACCTGCGATATTAATAATTCCATTGAATAATTCTGCCCTTAATCTTGATGCTATTGCCCAAATAATCAATGCAACATACTATTGGCCGTTTGCAGAATTCGGGTACATAAATAAATTCGATTCCATTTCCGTTAATGCTGGAAAGAAACAAGTCTCGTTCCAGAATACGACAGAGGGTTATTTTCTAAACGCAACTTTCTTCAACAACGGTACAGTAAACGAAATAGATGCTGAATTCTTGATGAGTATTGGAGGTGAAAATGGTACTATGGAAATGGCAACCATAAAAACAAAAATACGAAGGGCATTCGATTACGACCTTGTAGATGAAGTCTCTTGGGATTTCAGCGTAGGGGACGAGCTTTACTATGGAGATAACGCTCGATGGTCATATTGGAATGGTTCATATGAAGTGATTGATGGAAGATATAACGAAGTTAAAATAACGATCGACGAAATTGATGTTGGGCTTTTTCCAGTTTATGCAAGCTGGGGATTTGAATACATGCAATGCTTCTCGTATGTGTTTGCTAATATTTCCTTTTGGAATCCTGTAACGCAGCAATACGAGCCTAAGGGCGAACCTGTGATGATGGGCTTGGCAAACGAATTAGTTCCCGCAAACATGATGATTCTCATGGGAGGAATGGAAGATCAATTTCCATTAGGAAGAAATATCTTGGATGACGAACCAATCTTGTTTGTTAACGACGAATGGAGCCTCACGGTGGCATATAATTCGAGTTATATGGACTGGGACAACAAGATCCTAGAGGTTCTCTATGGTGGAATACCTACTGGAGATTATTATCGGATTTACGATGTCCAAAACAACGATTATAATAATATAACTATCTATGTGGAAGATTGGGGTGATAATCCCGATTTCTATGATATTAACCTTACGACTAGCAATACTATAAGCATATTTGATTGGGGAGAGCAAAACGATGGACCTCGATTCTTCTTCTATCCTCAGAACATCGACCCAGAAGACGCAAAATTTGTTCTTGAAGGCTTTATGCGTGCCAATATGGGACATGAATTTGATACATTCAATGTGTTTTCAGATGGATCCTATGTATTTAATAATACTTGGGATCTTAGGAAAATGGAAGGAAAGTTTGATTTAGCCACTGGTATCCTCGATTGGTATTATTTTACGGATAACAACACGGGTGAAATAAATTCCATAACATTCAGAAAGAATTGTACAAACATTCCCATTGGGACTGAACAGTTAGTTTTATACCCTTCGAACATGATGTTTGACGAACTTGGTAGTGCCCAGTTAATCTTGGACATGACTGCTAACGCCAATGTTGATATTTATTCTGCCGTGCTTCCGTACAATCCTGTTATTTCGCCGTTTCACGCTGAAATAGAGACGATGCCCTTTTACATTGATTTATACGCTAGCAACAACTTGAACATAGAAGCAAATTCTAATTTAACCTTTATATATGATGAATCGCTTCTAGGTGGTGTCGACGAAGGAAATTTAGCACCATACGCCTATGATATGAAGGAAGATAGGTGGATGATTGCTCCAGAGGATATTTATACGATAGACACTAGTACCAATACCATTTTTATTCAGATGGGGCCTTTCAATCCAAACATAACATATTTCTCTGTAGGTGTTGGAGAAGAATGGCGTTGGGGTGTTAATGAAGGCGACCTAATTACATCGTTAACTCAAGGAGTCGTACGGAATGGAAGCGAAATAATGCCATACAACGACTTTACAACATTTAACATAACATCCATTGAAGGAGCTTACCACGATTCCCTAGAATGGGTTCAAGTAAACGCATCAGGCATGTATCACGATGGAATTAATTCGTTATTACCTAATGGATGGTCGCTTATGGCAGGAGAAATGAGTGTTGATATGGATGGGAATTTAGTAATGATCCTGAGTCCTAATTCTTGGGGAATTCCATTAATCGTGCCCCTTCAGTATGGTAGCTTGAACTTGTCTGCTGTTGGAAGCGCCTTGCGGGACTTTTTTGTTTCGCCTGAAGCCGCAGCAATGGGTTACCCTGCCTTCGATGGCTGGATCGCTAACGGTAATAATCTTGTCATCACACAAGCAGCATCACCATATTACATGGATTTAACATATTACGACAACGGTACTATAGAGGAATGCGATGTATATTCGACCGTAATGAGTGGATGGGAAATCCAGCTTGTTTCTCGTCGAGAGTTTGATCCAAATCCGATCAACGATGTAAGCTGGGGCGTCAGTAATGGCGATACATTTTATTATGGAAATCCCGACGAGCGCTTACGGCTCACCATCACAGATGCAATGGATAATTCCACTGAAAGATTAAGTGATCTAATGTTGTCTATGAATGATGGTTCGCGATGCGCTTTCCTGAATCTCTGGGCGGAAGTCTATATATGGAACAGATCTACGCTCTCTTGGCAATATTTCGGAGAACAAATAGTTGCACGAGCGAATGAGTACTTTTTATTCTCGTTTAATAATTCCATAGGATCGTCTGAAAATCCAGAATTCCTATTTCTACCTGCGGGTACAACAGGATCGATGATTTACGAGTTCTTTGAGCCATTAACGGACCTTACAGAAATGGATACACCCACCACTATAGAAATAGATTACATTCGGCTTGATTCTTCCACTTCAGAAGCTTTTTTTGATTGGAAATTCAACTCTACTTCAGGTGTATCAGAATTGGCCGTAGGAAATGTTCGTTCTCACGAATATCCTGGAGAATATCACATGTTTGGCAGGTATTTAATGGAATATCAAACATCCATAGGTACTGCAACATTCTCATTCGAAAATCCGTTAATTGAAGGTTATACAACAACCGTGAACTTAACAACGGCAAATCCCGTTGACATATACTATGCAATGATCTCAGATGTACCGGGAGGCATAACGCTAGGAAACGGTACGATGATCTTTTATTGTGACTTGTTGGTAAGAAATCTCTCTAGTAGCGATAATCTTACTTTCATGTTTGTATTACCACTTACAATTAACATAACTGAGGATTTTACCAAGTTCAGGTTCTGGTACTGGGATCCAGAATCACAGGATTGGCAGGATATCACTGGTCAATTCATTGCCGACTTGCTCTTGGGTACAACTGAAAGTGCTATTATTGTAGATTTCATGGAAAATTACGAAAGCGGAGTAATAGACCTTGTTTTCGCGATTTCATACGAGGGAGATCTAAGTGAGCCGCCACTGGTCTCGGGATTCACAATTATTACTATTCTCTCGGCAATTAGCTTGGGAGCGATAGCTATATATATTAGGAAACGAAAAACCATTTCCTTAACTTAAACCTTTTTTTTTTATTTAAATATGATTATAATTCCATTATGTAATATTCTTTATTTAGTGATAGTAATTTTTATTAGTTCTAGAATGTTCTCTGTTTATTTCGTAAAAAAAAAGATTAATCTCAAAAGATTCTTATCATTATTAGAAGTTATCATAGTTATATATTATGTGGGAAAAAATATTTCCTTTGATAGACCTTAAAAAACTGCCTTTTTTTTGAGGTAGTTTTAAATTATCAAATGAGTATTAAGAATTATTCAACAATTTATGCGTTTATGTTCAGTCTAAACTTAAGAAAAGGAAAATATCCGATAATTATATCTCCAAACATCGGTCAGCCATTATTAATTAATTTCAGGGACTTCCGAGATAAAAACGGAAAATTTATACAAAAAATTTCTTTCAATGCTTATGTTTTAGGGATTTCAAGTCAAAATACTCAAGAAATACTAAACCAATTTTACATGAATACCTTCATTCAACCTATATTAAAAGACGAGGGAAGTTTTGAGAAAAGAAGGGGAAAAAAATATCTTTTACAAGTTGTTGAAATAGAAAAACTAAACAAAATAGAATTAAGAAATCCAGCTGTTTTAAATAAAGATAATTGCATTGCGTGGGATGTGTATAAATCCCTTTCGAGGTCAAAAAATCCTTTTGGCAAAAGAAATACTCTCTATAAGATCGTATTTAAAGTTAAAGGAAAACACGATTTAAGCGAACTGTTTTCTGCAACTGATAGAAATTGCTTGTTGTGCGACTTGATATACGATGTGCCAAACTTGAGTGTAGATAAAGTAAATTACCATGCTGCCGCATTTTATAACAAGCATTGGGAGGATTTCAATTTCATCCACGCTACAGATTTTCATGTTGCTCGAAGGAACGATTTTATCTCAAAATTCTTGAAAGATAGACTTAGACAAAATATATTAAAAAGTAAGAAGCTCACGGAATCAGAGGAATTATTTCTCAACAGGAAATTTTCTTTTAAAGAAGGTATTCAAGAAGAAAAATTAGACGAATTACGGTTTGCCAAATATAATTTCAACCAAAATCTTAGAATGTTAATAGAATATATAAATCGACTGGTAAACGCTAAAATTTTAGATTTTGTTCTTATGACTGGTGATTTAATC